>JASFLX010000105.1:0-9429 GCA_050117895.1 Desulfobacterales bacterium
CACCAAACTTTGGCGGGTTATTCCTCGAAATACTCAATGTGTTCCTGTGGTTAAAATTTTCGCCTTCCTTGGCCTTGAACAAAATTGAACGTTTTTCAAAGGTCCCCTCATGACCGCTTTGGCTTTTTCTTGGTATGTTCTGATTCAACTTGTTCTGACTTATTTATGCAAAAACCATGCAGGAACATACAAATTTTTTGCCCCTTTAAATTTCAAATAGTTATCGCAAATGGAAAGGAGGTATATATAATATTGTGAAATGAATACCATATATTTTATTGAATTTTTTACATATTGGGTAGTTCAGGTAACACTTAAACTCTGCATCCGTCATTTAATATTTTCTTCTTCCTTGATATTTTTTCAGTTCGTATCGAATGGTCATCCAAAATATATCGTCGGAGGGTATCTCAGCGCCGAATTCCCGAATAGCTCTTTTTGCAAGCATGGAAAATGATCTCTGGAATGCCGGGCCATGGTGGCCTTCGATCTGCAATGTTTTTTTTAAAAAAAGCGTTTTGGGATTCATGTTCCATGTGTTTTTGAAAAGGTTTTTTTTCCTGTATTCTTTGGTTTTAAAAGCGGTGTACCTGTAAACCGCAACATGTGCCAGTTCATGAATAAGGGTTCCCTTCCAGTCTCCAAGGTAAGGCCACAATTTGATTGTAATTTTGGCGAATTTACCCTTGCGTTCCGTCTGCGTTGATTTCAGATCTTTAAAAACCATGCGTCCGGACACCATTCCAAGGGCAGGTTTGACCTGATTTCTTAAAAAAACGTCACCATATCTGTTTACAAAATATTTGATACCATCCTTGCTTTCATACGGATAGCATTTATTCCCGAAATAATCTGTGAAAATCTCTGTTTCCGGCTTTTGAATACGGATAAGGACATTTAATACGCCCGGCTCCTTGATTTCATCCTCCGGCCGCAGAACCACATTCCAGTTTTTCGGTGTGATCCGGTCAGCAAACCGTTGTATTTTTTCCTTTTTTGCGGATGACAACATATATTTTTGATATCAACCTGTTTAATGCCTTTTGAGCTCCACCAGTGTAGCGCCCCAGCCTCCGGCTTCCAGGGGTGCATCTCGGAAAGATATCACCATGGGATTTTTTTTTAAAAGTTCCAGAACCCGCTTTTTCAGAATTCCCCGGCCCTTTCCATGGACAATTCTTACAGAGGTGATATCTGCATCAATGCAAGCTTCAAAGTAATCCACAAGAAGCTCTGGTATATCTTTGGGTTTAAAAGTATGAAGATCTAAAATATCTTCTATAGGCATGTTTACGGGTTGCATGTAAAAAGGTTATCCTGTATTCGTCTTTCCCTGAACACCCTAGCGCTTGTTGGAGTGAAACCAAAATCTCGCCGAACGGGATTCTTAGCGCAGCGGAGGTCCCGACCAGCGGGGCTGCGGGAAGCTTCATTCCAATTAGGGAGAAGCCCTTAGCTTCTCTTGAAATCATTGTATATCGTGCTATAGTACAATCAATTTTTAGACAAATAAATCCCGAATCCGGTATCTTGTATCATGTATCCGGAATATTTTCATCAAAATAACAATATGGAATTGTATCAATGATTAAGTTATTCATGCTCCCTGTTTTTGCCTATTTACTCGGTTCCATCCCCTGGGGCCTTGTTTTGACTCGGTTGTTTACTTCCGTAGATATCCGGAGTGAGGGAAGCGGAAACATCGGTGCAACTAATGTCGCACGTATCGCAGGGCCCATTCTTGGCGTTCTGACACTTATTGGTGATGTGCTTAAGGGGGGTATTCCAGTATGGCTTGCGGGTGTACTGGCCACTCCGAACAGCTTTTGGGGTGACATTTACATTTCACTGGTAGCGCTTGCCGCTTTTTCAGGTCACCTTTATCCGGTTTACATGAGGTTTAAAAAAGGAGGCAAAGGGGTTGCAACGGCTGCAGGGTGTTTTGCGGTAATTTCACCCGTGTCATTTATGGTCGCGATTCTGGTTTTTATCATTTTTGTTTGCTGGCTCAACATTGTTGCAGTTGCATCACTTGCCGCTGCAGCCGTTCTTCCCATTGCGGTTTGGAAGGCAACCGGATCCGGTGTATTGACCGGATGCGCTGTTGTAACAGCGATACTCATCTATTTCCGTCATACAGATAATATCAAAAGACTTCTTAAGGGTACGGAGCCTGTAATTTGGAAATAGACAAAGAGACCTTTGCAAAACGTCCCCTTTTGTCCAATTCTGCTATCCTACAGAATTGGCCTTGGCCTTGAACCCCGGTTAAATATAAAATACTGATTTAACTGGGCAGGCAAAACTGAAAATTTTTCAAAGGTCTCACAAATTGAAAAGTTAATAGCTGCAAAATTCTGCCACGATATCTAACATAAAATCCAATTTTAGCTAAAAAGACCATAGATAAGCGTTATAACTCCTGCCGTAATGAAGTTCGTTTCAACCAGAAACTCCAGCCGTGTTCCGGGAAGCATATAGCCCAGTTCATGGGCTGAGAGAACAACAAAAATAAAAACGGGACATATTGCAAGTGCGAATCCAAGGGTTGAAATCAAATGAAATACACCGGATACAATCAAAATGCCGATGTTTATTATGAGTATGGTTCTTAAAAGACGAAGGGCTCGCTTTTCTCCAATCAATATAGGGATTGTTTCTTTTCCCACAATACGGTCTCCCTGCATATCAAGAATATCAAAAAATGCAGTTCTCACAAAAACAAGGCTTATGGACCAAAAAAATACCAATACGGTACTCGGACCAATATGTTCCGATACAGACAAAGAGGGCAATACTGCGGTAACGATTCCCCATGCCATTGTAATCAGAATTGTTTTCGATCCCGGGATATCTCTTATTCTCCGGTACTTACCGCTAAAAAAACGTTCCGGCAGAAGTCTCAAATTGTAAGACAGTCCCATTATGCTCATAACAAAAAGAACCAGAAAAGGGACAGTTCCCATTGAATATGCGGTCATCAATCCGGCACCTCCTGCAAAGAAAGCAAGAAGCACAAGCAAGACCTTCTTTCTGTTATAAAAAGAGGATCGTTCAGGATCATTGTATTGGTCTTCCTTAGTGCCGATAAGATTGTTGAGAATATGCATGGACTGGACGTAAAGCATGGCCATAAGTACATTGGGCAAATAGTTGGTAATCCCCTGGAGTTTTGTGCATGCATAACATAGGCATCCGGCTCCCATAGCTACATAGATATTTGTGAGAAGAAGCGAACGCTGGATGGCGAAAATGATGCTGCGCCAACCTTTTTGCTTTTTAAAAGGAATGGCTTCCAGGGTTCTATAGATTCTTTTTATTATCCAGTTCGGAGTGGACGCGCCGGCGGTTATTCCTACGGATCGGATTGAAGATAGTGCCTCTAAATCGAGCTCGGATTCTGTCTCAATATGATAGGTGGGCTTACCGGTTTGCCTTGAAATTTCGGCAAGCCGCTGGGTATTCCCGCTGTTATGGCCTCCCACGACAATGACGGCATCTACGAGATTCGCCAGGCGATGGACTTCGGCCTGGCGCCTGGCTGTTGAATCACAGATCGTATCAAAAATCTTGTAATGGGGAAATTTTTGGATAGCCCAGTTTTTTACTTTTTCAAAAAAAAGCGTGTTCTGGGTGGTCTGTGCAACAATAATAGCCCTGTCAAAGGGTGGGAGGGAGTCAAGGTTCTTAAGATTGTCCACAGCATGCCCTTTTTCCCCTGCGTAACCGAGCAAGCCGATGACTTCCGGATGATCCTTGTCGCCGATAATGATGGATGCATAATCTTGTTTTGCGTGTTTCCGAATGATGGTCTGGACTTTGATAACCCGCGGGCATGTGGCGTCAATAATATTAAACCCTGTCTTTTTAAGATTTTTTTTGGTTTCGGGAGGAACGCCGTGGGCCCTGATCAGGACGGTACCGGATCCGTGGTCAGGGATATTACTTAAGACAGATATCCCTTTTTCTTCCAAAAGGTTCAGGACCTGGGGATTGTGTATAAGAGGTCCATATGTGCAGATAGGATTTTCGTATTTGCTCGGTGCATCTAAAACCATTTCAACGGCTCTGCGAACGCCCATGCAGAAACCCGCGGTCTTGGCTAAAAGTATCTTCATCTACACCATACTACTTGTCCAAGATTTCTTTAAAACCCAATGATGTGCATACCTGTGCATTTTGCATGCAAACGGCGAAATGCACAAGCAGCATCACTATAATTATTCCAGCACCCCTGGAGACTATTGAAAAACGCCCCTTTTTGCTCAATTTCTGCGTCAGGCTCAAATTTTAATCCTCGAAATACTCAATGTATTCCTGTGGTTAAAATTATTGCCTTTCTTAAACTTAAACAAAAATTGACGTTTTTCAAAGGTCTCCCCTAATCAATTAGGATTTTCGCTTCGCTCTAAACAGTAACTCGCAGCGGGCATCAGAACTATCCAATTTTATACAATTAGTTTTTATCAAACAATTTATAACCATTTCTCGAAAGAACTTAGGGCTTCGCCCCAATTGGAATAATGGAATGATGGAGTAATGCAATAATGGTTTGAAGGAGTTTTTTACAATTAAAATGATTTATTTCCACCCTTACTTCCAACATTCCATTTTGACAGCATAAACAGGTTGTCATAAATAAACCTGTATTTTCAAAAATATGTAGAACTTCCGAGATGTTAAATTATGAGATCTGTTTTTTTTTATTCTTTAAGAAAGATGTTGTGGTCCACAAGAGCCAGTGAATGGATGTGGGCTTTGAGAAATTTCTGATCTCCAAATATGCTTACGAGTCTAATGCCGTCGCCTTCAGGTTCAACCGTATCAACGGCCTCCATAACCAGCTTTTTCTCATTTTCGCGAATCAGATATGCATTTGCTTCACACATGGGTTTCTTTCCTTCTTTATATCCACTTGATTTAATGATAAGTTTAAAATTTTTAAGATATTCCTGAACCTTTGCAATCGGTTTGTTTCAAAGAACGAAGATCTTATTATTTTTTATTCCGCTTTATCCGTCTGAGGCGGCTCAAAAAAGTTTTTTAAATTTTCCTGGATAAGAGCCTCGATAAGATGGGGAAGCGGAATTGGAGATATTCCTACAATTTCAACATGTTCTTGGGTGAGCGGTATCAACATTTTTTTTGCCCGACTGTTTGCCACCGCCTCTGCCATTTTCGGTGTTACTTCTCCCATCATGGAGTTCGCCATTAGAATAGCTACCGTACCAATGATAATATCAACTTTCCCGGCGGTCTGAACGATGGCATTCTCACCGGAGGCGCCACGATTGGCCTTGGCTTTAAGCATCTGAGACGTTGCAATGGCATTGGTACCTAAGGCGACAATTTCAACGGTTTCTCCAAACTGATCTTTCAGTTTTTTTATTACCGCACTTCCGATACCGCCGCCCTGTCCGTCTATTACGCAGATTCGCTGCAGCTCTGATTTGTTGTCTTTCCTGTTCATTTAGTAATCATGTGTTGCCTGGGTCTTGAACCCCGGTTAAATATTAAAAACGGATTTAACTGGGCAGGCAATCTTGAAAGAGTCAAGGTGTTAAAATATTCAGAATCGTTGAGTGAGTACCAGATAATGATACCGTCGTCAATAAAAACGACAGCCTGTCTGTTTTGAAACTAAAGCTTTTTAATTTTAACCCGGTCCCGTCGTTTTCTTTTTGAAAGTCGTCTGCTGGGACCTTTCTTTTTTGTGGTTGGGACCCAGCCCTCCTGGTTTTGGTCCTCGTCTTTTTTTGTATCCATATAAACAGCCATTGTGATCTTTTCTTCAAATGCAGGAGAGCTTATTGTGGCCGCTCCCTTGGAAGCCGCAAAATTGACAATATTCAGGTCCGAGCTAACGACCAGGGCTTTTTCCCTTTCTCTTGCCGCCATCCTTTTAATTACGTTATCGGCAGTTTCTCCACTGCGGGAAAATTTAATCTTGATCCCATTGACTCGATCTTTTTGCTGTGAAAGGGGAGGTGCATGGGTTCCATCAAAAACTACCGTAATCATGTGGTGTTTTATTCTTTTGTATGAGGAAAGGGTGTCGAGAAGGGCTTCCCTGCCGAGTTGAATATCCTGATGATCGAGTGTGCTCAGCGAACTGGAACGGCGGATCAGATTGTAACCGTCGATGATGATATGAATAGACATGAACTTGTTATATCTGCTTCAGAAGTCTCAGCAACCGATCAAGGTCGTCATTGTTGAAAAAAGTGATTTCAACCTTCCCCTTTTTCCCGCGCCTTTTGATCTGAACCTTGGTTCCAAAGCGACGGGAAAGATCCTCCGCCAGACTCAAAAGGTATCTTTGCTCCGAGCCGGTGGAAGAGGTGTTGGGTTTTTTCTTTTTTGTCTTTAAACGGTTAATCAGACGTTCCGTTTCCCGGACCGATAATCCTTTGGAAACAACGGCCCGCCATACCGCATGTTGCTGGGCCGAATTTGAGGTGCCCAGCAATGCCCGTGCATGCCCCATACTCAAAATGCCGTCCATTATGTCGGCCTTAATCTGTTCGGGCAGCTGCCGGAGCCTTAAAAAATTGGCCACGGCAGATCTGCTTTTTCCTACGCGTTCCGCGGCCTGATCCTGGGTGAGGTTGAATTTGGCAATAAGCTGATAGTAAGCCTCTGCCTCTTCCATGGGATTCAAATCTTCCCGTTGTATATTTTCTACAAGGGACATTTCCAGAAGATCTGTGTCTGTAATGGTTTTGACAATGACCGGCACCTGGCTGAGTCCGGCCTTTTTTGCGGCACGAAGGCGTCTTTCGCCGGTAATAAGCTCAAAACCGTTATCGTCTTTTCTAACCAAAAGGGGCTGTATGATTCCCTGTTCTTTAATCGAACGGGCCATTCCTTCAAGTTCATCGTCGGAAAACTTCATGCGTGGCTGGTAACGGTTCGGGCGGATTCGTTCGATATCACACTGAAAATATTCCTTTGATACGCTTTCAACATGATCGATATCGGGTAGCAGGGAATCAAGGCCTCTTCCCAGGGCAATTTTTTTTGTTTTTTTTAATTGTGACCCGGCTTCTTCTTTTTTCTTCTTTACATTTTTCATATTGATTTAACGAATGAATTTAGTTGGTTATTTTCAATAAATTGTGGAATTTCCGAGACGTTCAATTAATGTGCCGGAACTTATTGAGAACTTACTGACACATAATCTTTGTTCGATCAAATCGGGCGGTGAATTTCATTGGACATTATCTCTTTTGCCAGATTAAAATAGCTTTGTGCCCCCGGGGAAGCGGCATCATACAGTAAAATCGGTTTCCCGAAACTCGGCGCTTCACCCAACCGTACATTCCTTGGAACCATGGTCTTGAACACCAGATTTTTAAAATATCTTTCTGCATCTTCAGCAACCTGATGAGACAGGTTTGTCCTTTTATCAAACATGGTAAGAAGAATCCCGACAATTTTCAGTTTCGGATTCAGATTGTACTTGATACGCTTCATGGTCTGTAAAAGCTGCCCCAGGCCTTCCAGCGCATAAAATTCGCACTGAAGGGGAATAAGCATAAAATCGGACGCAGTCAAAGCGTTGATAGTAAGAAGGCTCAATGATGGAGGGCAGTCAATGATGATGTATTCAAATGAATCCGCAAGTTGTGCCAAAAGTTTCTTTAATACCATTTCGCGTTTGGGTTTTGACATCATTTCCACTTCAAAGCCGATAAGCTCCACCCGTGAAGGGATAATTTTCAACGTATCTATATCGCTGTTAAAAACCAGGTTTCTGGCGGGAACTTTACCAATCATTCCGTGGTATAATGAATGATAAATTTTGTTTTTGTCCAGACCAAGACCGGTGGTGGCGTTTCCCTGGGGATCGCAATCGACAAGGAGCGTTCTTTTTTCAGAAACCGCGAGCGCTGCGGACAGATTTACCGCGGTAGTAGTTTTGCCAACGCCGCCTTTCTGGTTGGCGATACATATAATATGTGTCATAATTAAAATCTCTACCATAAAACGTTTGGTTTGAAAAGTATATAAGGATATGTATTGATATATTGACGATTGAAAAAAAAGAATATATTTTTGTTTAAATATGAAATGATGGGGTAATTATGCAATTAATAAGGAAAGCATTTTTGTTTTGCTTTGTTTTGATTTTCATTGTCAACATTCTTGTTCCAAAAGGGGCCTTATGTATTACCATACAAGAGGAAGAAGAAATGTCCCGTGAAGTAATGAAAGTCATTATGAAACATTATGAGCTTATTAATGATCCTTTGATTGCCAACTATATTAATCAAATGGGTCAGAAAATCGTTTCGGCCCTTCCGCCACAGCCGTTCAATTATCATTTTTATGTAATAAAAAATGATGAATATAATGCTTTTGCAACCCCTGCAGGTCATGTTTTTATAAACAGCGGCCTGCTGGAAGCTATGGAGAATGAAGAAGAGTTGGCCGGGATACTTTCCCATGAAATAGCTCATGTGGTGTGCCGCCATATTTCCCAGAAGATTGAAAGAGCACAAAAGATAGGCATCGCAACCCTTGCCGGAGTTGCGGCCGGTATATTACTCGGGGTCGGAGGGTCCATGGCCGCAGCAAATGCGTTAACTATTGGGTCTACGGCTGCCGGTCAATCCTTGGAACTGTCATACAGTCGTGAGGACGAGTTCCAGGCGGACCAGATCGGCCTGGTATGTCTGACCAAAGCAGGATATGACGGTGAAGGGATGCTTTCGATGCTGAAAAAACTCTGGAGCAGACGATGGTTCGGTCCGGCTCAGATCCCTACCTATTTGAGCACGCATCCTGCCACAGAGGAACGAATGGTCAATATTGATACCTGGCTCGAACAAAACAAAAAAACGGAAGCACAGATTGACAATTATAATTTCTCAAAGGTTCATGTGCGCCTCGTTGCTGTTTACGGGGACGAGAGTGTTGCATTAAGAAAGTTTGAGGAAGAGGTGAAAAACCATCCGGAAGATCCTTTGGCACACTACGGATACGGGTTGATTCTGGCAAGAGCCGGTGCTCGGAAAAATGCCATCGGTCATCTTAAAACAGCACTGAAGCAAAATGCTTTGGATCCATATATGTTGAAAGATCTCGGTCAGATTTATTTTCTCGACGGTCAGTATCGCGAAGCTTTCAATGTACTGGAAGATGCCGCAAGGGTTTCCTCTAACGATCATGAAGTATTTTTTTATCTCGGGCGAGCACAGATGGAGCTTGGGCGTTATCACGAGGCGGCAGTAACGTTTGAAAAGCTCATCGAAGAAAAATATAATAATCCCAAGTTGTTTTATTCACTTGGTGAAACTTATTACAAGATGGGCAGGCTGGATGAGTATCATTATTGTCTGGGCATTTTTTACAAGGAAAAAAATGATTTTAAAAATGCGTTGTTTCACTTGAGAAGGGCCTTGGAGAAAATGAGTGATCCGGATA
>JASFLX010000106.1:0-9424 GCA_050117895.1 Desulfobacterales bacterium
GTTAACCCAAGCCGGGGCCATGATGGGCTCCGGGGGCATGGTGGTCATGGATGAAGACACGTGCATGGTGGAGGTGTCCCGGTATTTTCTTGATTTCACCCAAAACGAATCCTGCGGCAAATGCACGTTTTGCAGAATCGGTACGCATCATCTCCTTAACATACTGGAACGGTTAACCAAAGGCCAGGGCCAGGACGGTGACCTGGAGATGCTGGAGGCGTTGAGCAAAGACATCAAAGACGGGTCCCTTTGCGGGCTGGGTAAAACCGCGCCCAATCCGGTGCTTACTTCGATTAAATATTTTCGGGAGGAATACGAAGCCCATATCTATGAAAAGCGGTGTCCGGCCTTGATGTGCCGTCCCATGATCGCTTTTTATTTTGATTTGGATCTGTGCGCCCGCGGGTGTGATGCCTGTGCCACCTGCTGTCCGGTGGATGCGGTATTTACCACGAGCAATCGAAAAAAGGGGGTTGACCAGGAGCTTTGTGTAAAATGCGGTGAGTGCATGGTGGTATGCCCGCCGGAATATGATGCGGTTCGAAAGGTATCCCCTCCGGACCGGGTTCCCCATATCGAAAAGCCGCCGCAAGAAAAACAGGAAAAGAAATAGGACTAAAACTTAGGGGCTTCGCCCCAATCGGAATAATGGAGTAATGGAATAATGGCCCCGGTGAAATAGAAAAAAGTTTCACTGGGTAAAAATGATGGGTGAGCTTGTGCTGAACGGAGTTGAAGGAAAGGAGTTTTTAACAATTTAAACAGGTTTTTTCCAATTATTCCAATATTCCAGCATTCTATTATTCCATAGCGATAGTATCAACAGATTGCCGTTAATAAGCTTGTGATTTCGATAAATTATGAAATTGTTGAGAAGCTAAATTATGCCGAAATTCCTGGTGGATGATAAAGAGATTGAAGCAAAACAAGGGACAGTCCTGCTTAAGGCCTGCCTGGACAATGACATCTATATTCCCAATCTGTGCTACCTGGAAGTTATTGATCCGCCGTCGGTGTCGTGCCGGATGTGCTTTGTGGAAATCGAGGGGCAAAGACAACCGGTGCCGTCATGCAGTGTTACCGTGGAAGATGGCATGGTGATTCACACCGACACCCCTGCGGTCAGGCAATTGCAACGCACCGGCCTTCGACTGCTTTTGTCGGTTCACCATGTGGACTGTAAGAATTGTCCGGCCAATAAGAAATGCGAATTGCAGAGAATTGCAAAATTCTTAAAGGTGGGATTAAAGCCCAAAGGCCTGGAGAGACACCTCAGGGAAATTGAGATAGACCGGAGCCATCCTTTTTTGGATTATTATCCCAACCGGTGTGTGTTGTGCGGCAAATGTATTCATGTGTGCCGCAAAAAGAATGGTCAATCTGCTCTGACCTTTTCAAAGCGAGGGTTTGATACGGTCATCAGTTTCTACGGGGTAATGGAACTGTCGACACTTGATTGTGAAAATTGCAATGCGTGTATTGATATCTGCCCGGTGGGCGCCCTTGTCTTTAAGGAAGAGCAAAAAGAATCTGTTCCAAACTCAAACACTGCCTGAAGTTTGATGAACAGGTAAAAAGTCCGGTTTAGACGGTCTCGTAAAAAGTTTAAATTCCCCCGAATAAATCTCTCGGGATAAAAAGGCGTGCAAATTTTGTAATCATGAAGCGTACTTTTCGTACGTTGAATGATTACGAAATGCAGCACAACGCAGAAGTTGGACTTTTTACGAGACCGTCAAAGTTTGAATCAAACATTACAGCTCCTTTAGAATTTTTATAACTTTCGGCCGATATTCGTCCTTTTCGGCGAGTTTGTTTCCCTTTGATTTTACGAAGATAATAATGAGCCCGAAAAACAAAAAACCGATAATTACCGATAATGCCGATGCATTGAGATTAAAAAAAGGCGCCATTTTACTGCCGATAAAGGCACCCGCGATCAAGAACAGGACCGGCAATACATAAAGCATAAAAGTAGCTTTTAACAGTGGGGATGTTTCAAAGTAAATCACGACCTTTTCACCCACCTTTGCCCCGGCATGATTAATCGCTTTCACTTCCATTTCCTTGCCCCCACCTATGACATTACAGGAACTTCGTGCGGCACAGGCTTCACAGGCATGGGTTTTCGCGGTTTTTACCCATGCTGTTGTGGATTCGGTCTTAATTACGATACCTTTTTCGGTTGCCATAATATCATTCTACCTGATCGTTATTAGTACTCTTTCGGCATATTATTCAGCTGGGCCAGTGTAAAGACCGGACCGTCTTTGCAAACATATTCTTTGCCGATGTTGCACCGGCCGCATATACCGATACCGCATTTCATGCGCATTTCAAGGGACATGATAATATTATCATGCACATAACCGAGTTTATCTAAAACCGGTTGGGTAAACTTGATCATAATCGGCGGACCGCAAATAATGGCATACGTATCTTTGTTGCCCGGCGGTGCCTTCTGATCGGTAATGGTCGGTACAAAACCGATATTATATTTCCAGTCAGGGTCGTCTGTGCCGTCCACGGTAATGTGCATATGGATATCATCGCGCTTTTCCCACTGGGCCAGTTCGTCCCTGTAAAGGAGCATACCCGGGGTTCGGGCACCGTATATCACATGAATATCTTTAAACTTTGGACGATTCTCCGGATCGAGCATATAAATGATGGATGAGCGAAGCGTTGTAAATGCAAAACCGCCGCCAATGATCACAACATTTTTGCCTTCCATTATTTCCCAGGGGTACCAGTTTCCCAGAGGGCCACGGATCCCCATAATGTCCCCGACCTTCATGGCATGAATATAGGATGTTACCAGGCCCACCTTGTTTATGGTAAACATCAAAAACCCTTTTTCCGTCGGGGATGACGCAATGCCTATGGGGATTTCTCCTCTTCCGGCCACGGAAAGTTCGGCAAACTGGCCGGGGGTGTAAGTGAATTTTTCCTGGTCCTCCGGTTTTAAAAAAACGAACTTGAATGTTTTAAGATTTTTATCTTCGGTTTCAGTGGTGATTTCCTCGATACGAACCGGATAGGGTAAATACGGATTTTGCACTTTTGTAACTCCCTTCGGGCTTAGGGCTCGCTCAAAAATAACTTCACATTTTCGCATCCCAGCTTCAGGCCATATTTGGCCGCTGCTCAATCGAGAAGTCCTCAAAATAGCACGCTATTCCTGTGGATTCGCTCAATCGCATCAACCAAATCTGACCTAAATCTGAGCGCCAATTCTGCGAATTTATTTTTGAGCGAACCCTAAACTTCAAAATTATTCATCAAGTCGCAAACCTTACGTATGTCGATGTTAACCGGACAATGTCGAATGCATCGACCGCAGCCCACACATTGAATACCGTCTCCATATTTATCCACATAATACTTCAGCTTGTGCATAAACCGCTGGCGGACCCGCTGAATTTTGGTGTTTCTGGGATTGTGACCGGATCCGTGCAGAGTAAAGAGCGGATACATACAGCTATCCCAGTTGCGCATACGTATCCCGGAAAGTCCCAGGGTTTCGTCCTGAATGTCAAAACACCAGCAGGTGGGACATACATAGGTGCAGGTTCCGCAATTTATACAGGCAAAAGCCACCTCTTCCCAGAAAGGGGCATCAAAAAGATCGGTTGTTTTTTTATCCTTTAATTTATCTGTTGAGATCCTGGCGGTTATTTTTTCCTCCGCCGTCCGTTTCAGGGTTTCCATCTCTTGGCGTGCATCATCCGAATGTTCCTTTGAACTCCAACCTGCGGCGGTTAAAAGGTGTTCTCCCTTTTGGGTCAGTATCTTTAACAAATAATAATCTTCTGCATCAACAAGAAGCAGGTCCAGGCCTTGCTCATGAAACGGGCCGCAGCCGGCGGTGGTGCAAAAGCAGGTAGTGCAAGGGGTGTTGCACGCATATCCGACCCAGGTGGTTGCTTCATAAGATTTTATCCAGTATGGGTCTTTATATTCGGGTGTGTCAAAGTTTGCTTTTACCAGGAGAAAGGCCCTGGCATCACAGGGCCGGATACCGATAACCGCCTGGGGTGAATAATCTTTACGGATTTCTTTTAAGATGTGATGATCATCCCGGTTTTCATCCAAAGTGAATTCGAACATCTTTTCAGACTGGGGATAAACCATGGATTTTGCCGAAAGCCGGGTATTTAATAGCTTCAGATCCGGCAGCTCTCCTTTGGCAAGTTGCCTAAAATTATGAAATTCATCTTGTTTCACCGGACCGAGTAATCGAAAAGAATCATATAAACGCTCAAGACCTTTGGCCCAATCTTCCTTAGTAATGGTTATGACTTTCATCATATAAACCTTAACCTTAAAACCCAATTTAGCTATTTTATAAAATCATCCGGATCATCGGGCCGGTAGGTGTCCAGAGGCGGCCGTTTTTCCAATGTCATGCCGGCTTCCCAGTCGAAGAGTTCCAGACAATCTTTTTCCAGTTTTTTTGTGAACAACCGTACTTTTATTCCCATGGGACAGGCCCGCTCACACGAACCGCAGTCGGTACACCGGCCGGCACAATGATAGGCCCTTAAGAAATGGAATGTTCGGGTGTCTATGGGATCTATGCTCTTTCCAACCCACTGTGGCCGTGATTCATCCACAAAGCATGTCGGGCAGTAGCAAAGGGGACATGCATTTCTGCACGCATAACAGCGAATACAGGCCGAAAGCAGGTTGTCAAAATATCTCCATTTTTCTTCCGGGGACAGGGTTTCAATGTTGTGGATATCCTTATATCTGTCTACGTCCTTTTGCTCCTCCACAAGATCTCCGACAAGTTCATCATGTATTACCGGATTTCGGTGAATGCACAATGCACAGTTATCCTGCAGTACATCTTTTTTCTCCAAGGTTTTTTCAAAACCCTCGCCTTTTATCGTGACTTTGTCATCCATTTCGGTCACATGTTCAATCTCCGTTTCGAACATTGCTTGGATCTTGTGCCGGTCAATCATTCCTTTACACGGCACGCCGATGATAACGAGCTGATCCCGTTTGATCTTGTTTTCAATAATATGGGTGACAATGTTTCGAGAATCACAACCCTTGGCAATAATACCGATTTTTTCCGGTCTGTTGGTGAGGTAGTTCGCAAGATTGATTCCGCAGTTGCTGTCCCACACCAAGTTGTCAACATCTTCAGGCGTTTTTACAAAACAGGGTTCGTTCATCATGGGCACGGTCCCCCTGCGGAAGCCGATGACCATATCAACGTTGCCCTCTTGTAAAAGCCTGCGTGATATTTCCTTGATTTTGTCAATATACGCTAACATGTTAAGCCACCTTGGCTTCTGTTTTTAGAAAGGTTTTATTGGGTCCCAGAGCCTTGACCGCCGCGGTGACGTCATTAACCACATCAACGAATTTGGTGGATTCGGCAGATGAGATCCATGAAAAATGAAGGCGGCCGGATTCAATCCCCATATATTCAATAAGGTTTTTAAATAAAGCAAACTTTCTGCGTGCATAGTAATTACCTTCCAGGTAATGGCATTCACCGGGATGTCACCCGGATACCCAGACGCCGTCTGCTCCCTGCCTGAAAGCCGCTAAAATAAACTTGGCACTCATACGGCCGGTACACGGAATTCGAATAACTCGGATATTTGGCGGATATTCCATTCGGCTCACACCCGCCAGATCCGCAGCACCGTAGCTGCACCAGTTACACAAAAAACTGACAATCTTGGGTTCCCAATGTGACATCTTAAAAATCTCCTAGTGCCTCACGCTGTCATACGACTTCATTCACAGAAAAAATCTGTGCAAAAATCTGATCATTATCGAATCCTTTAAGATGGATTGCGCCGGATCTGCAGGATGCGACACATAAACCACAGCCTTTGCAAAGGACAGGATTGATTTGTGCTCTGCCCGGGAAAAAACGGTCGTCGTCAGGAATAAAAGAAGGCGCCGAATATGGACAAATGGAAATACATACGCCGCAGGAACTGCAATAGGCAGGATCGGTCATTGCAACCGTTCCGCTCATAAATATATTTTTGCGTGACAAAAGGGTCACGGCCCGGGATGCCGCTGCCAGACCCTGGGCGATGGATTCGTCAATGGGTTTCGGGTAATGGGCCAACCCGCAAAGAAACACTCCGTCTGTAGCGAATTCCGAAGGTCCCAGCTTGGCATGTTTTTCTACAAAGAAACCATCGTCATTTGTCGGCACTTTGAAAAAATTAGCCAGTTTTTCATCCCTGTTCGGCACAATGGCGGAAGCAAGAATGACCAGATCGGCAGAGATTTCCAACGGTCGATTGAGAATGTGATCCCTTGTCCGAACCCGGAGTTGGTCTTCTTGAAGAGTAACCTCCGGCTTGTTGTCCAGTGAAAATTTAATAAAGATAATACCCGTCTTACGAGCCTTTTGGTAAAGGTATTCATGCTCACCGTATGTCCGGATATCTCGGTATAGAATAAATACGTTCAAATTCGGATGGCGCCGTTTTAATTCCAATGCACTTTGAATGGAGTGGGCGCAACAGACCCGACTACAGTATGGGCGTTGGGGTTCCCTTGAGCCCACACACTGGATAAATACGGCAGAGGTGAGATTCTTCAGCATCGGGTCTTTTTGGATAAATTTTTTGTCGAGATCGAGGTTGGTAATGATTCTCGGGTCTTTGCCATAATTATATTCCACGGGTTTTAATTCCGATGCTCCGGTTGCCAATACGGCTACCCCGTGTTTTAGAATCTGTTTTTCATCCTTTGAGGACAATTCCGATTCAAAGTTTCCCACAAAGCCGTCCACACGGGTAATCATTGTATTGAGATGAACATGAATTTTTTCATTATTGTTGATATCATCAATATACAGGTTTACTTTTTCTCGGATATCTTCCCCTTCCGGTGTCTGGAATAAATTTAAGGCCTGGCCGCCCAGCCGATCGCTTTTTTCGATAATATGGGTCTCATACCCCTGACGGGCAAAACTTCTTGCCGCCGCCATCCCGGATATGCCCCCACCCAAAACCATTGTGGTCTGATTGACTTCAAGCTCAGCCTCTCTGAGCGGTTCCATGAGGGCAACCCTTGTTACGGACATTCTCACCAGATCTTTTGCCTTTTCCGTTGCCAGCTCCGGATTGTTTTTATGAACCCATGAATCTTGATTTCGGATATTGCACATTTCAAAGAGGTATTTGTTTAATCCTGCGTTGATAAGTGTTTCCTGAAATAACGCCTCATGAGTTTTCGGTGTGCAGGAAGCCACCACCACACGGTTTAAATTTTTTTCTTTGATGATCTGGGTTATGATTTCCTGGGTATCCTGGGAGCAGGTGTAGAGATTTTCGGTTGCGAAATCAACATAAGGAAGCGTGGCTGCGTATTCCGTTACTGAGGGCACGTCCACCACACCGGCGATGTTGATGCCGCAGCGGCAGACAAACACACCGATTCTGGGCCGTTCGTTGATCACATTAATTTCCGGGACAATCTCTTTTGACCGGGTCAGGGTGTTGCGGGCCGTGCTTAAAATTTCACCGGCTGCGGCTGCGGCTGCGCTTGAATCGACCACGGACTGGGGAATGTCCTTTGGCCCCTGGAAAGCCCCACAGACAAATATTCCTTTCTTTGAAGTTGCCACCGGCTCAAACGTTTCTGTTTTGCAGAAATTTCCCCGGGTCATTTCTATGCCGAGTCTGTCAGCCAGACGGATAGCTTCAGGAGATGTTTGCAATCCTACGGATAGAACAACCAGATTAAAAATATCGCTTTTCATTTCTCCGCCATCTGTCACGTAACGGACTTCAAGATCACCGGTTTCGGGTACCGGATCTATGGTATGCACCCGGCTTTTAATGAAACGGATACCGTGCTTGTCCCTGGCATCATTATAGTACTGTTCAAAATCCTTGCCTGGAGTGCGCATATCCATGTAAAAAATAGCGCAATCCAGATCACTTCCGGCATGCTCTTTGGCGATGACAGATTCCTTAATGGCATACATGCAGCAAACGGATGAACAATATTTATTGGCACCCTCTGACAGATCCCTGGAACCGATACACTGGAACCATGCAATTTTTGCGGGTTCTCGTCGGTCAAGAGGCCTCATCAGATGGCCGGAATAGGGTCCTGATGCACTCAGAATTCTTTCAAATTCCAGGCTGGTAATCACGTTGGCGTATTTTCCGTATCCCAGATAATCGAGTCCGGATGGATCAAACCCCTGACTGCCCGGGGAAAGGATTATGGACCCAACATTGAGGGTGGTTTTAAGCTCTTTGTCATCAAATCTTATGGCCTGTGCCATACACTTGGTTTCGCATTTGCCGCAGCCGATACAGGTTTCCGTATCTATGGTAAAGGCAAGGGGAACCGCCTGGGCATAATCGATATAGGTCGCTTTCCGGTCATCAAGTCCCATATTAAATGAATCAACGGCAGTTACCGGGCAGTGCAGGGCGCATTCTCCACACCCGGTACACTTGGCCAGGTCAATATAGCGGGGGTGGTTGACAAGGGTTACTTGAAAATTTCCGGATTCACCCTCAACATTCTCTACCTCGCTACACGTCATCAACTCGATATTGATATGCCGGCCGACCTCGACCAGTTTGGGCGAGATCACTCACATGGCACAATCATTTGTGGGGAAGGTCTTATCCAGCTGAGCCATCATACCCCCTATGGATGAAGACCTTTCCACCAAATATACATAGTAGCCGGAGTCGGCTGCATCGAGTGATGCCTGCATACCGGTAATCCCAGCACCGACAACCATTATCGCCCCACATGTATTATCTTTTAACGATCCCATATTGGTTCCTTATAACTTATATTGCCGCAAAAGCGGGTATCCTTTCTGTCATTCCGGTGAATTTGACACGGCCTGTCTTTTCCAGGTCGGAAACCAGGTGAGAAATTAATTGAAGATCGAGCCCGATTCGATTGCTGATATCTTCGATGGAAGTCAGCCCCTGTTTCATCGCAAGATAAATTAGATTTTTATGGTATTCTCTTTCCATGACAGAATCCAGAATCCCCTCATAGCGACTAACATCCCACTGGCGTCCGTATATATCCCCTTTTGAGGTGGTTTTTATTTGCTTGCTGATCATCCACCGTGCGGTTTCACCATCTAGGGTCATCTCCGCTGCGTCCAGTTCCAATTCAAGGGTTGCGGGATCAAATTTTCCCTGACTTTTAATGGAAGCAGTGACACGGGTAACAACCTCCACAAAACGCTGGGCCTCTGCCGACGATACCCAGGCCAGGTGAAGCCTTTGTTTTCCGATGCCGGAAAGATCGAGTAATTTTTGAGTCGCACGGATCTTCTTATCCGCTTGTACATTACCTTCCAGGTAATGGCAGTCACCAAAATGTCATCCGGCCACAAGTACGCCGTCACATCTTTCTTTAAGCGCCTTGATGATAAATACAGGATCAACCC
>JASFLX010000107.1:0-9394 GCA_050117895.1 Desulfobacterales bacterium
CAAGAAGGCAGAGGGGCCGTACCAAAATTATTTACCACCAAGACACAAAGACCCGCCCGCCTCGCCTAAGGCGAAGCCGATGGCGGGCAGGCACGAAGGATATATTTATTATTCTTTCTTTGTGTCTTGATGACTTAGTGGCAGAATTGAAAATGTTTTACCACAAAAGGCACACATTTTAAAAATAAGCGCTAAAAAACCCATGAAAAACAAACCATCGGTACTGATAGTTGATGATGACAGCACCCATCGAACCATGCTGCGAACCCTTATCGGGGGATGGGGATATAATACTGTTGAGGCGGATGACGGATCAACAGCCATCAAAAAGGTTCAAGAACGCCCCTTTGATCTGATCTTGATGGATGTTAGAATGCTGAAGGTTTCAGGTCTCCAAGCTCTTGAGAGGATAAAAGCGTTCAACCCTGCCATACCGGTAACCATAATGACGGCCTACTCATCTGTTGAAACCGCTATTGAGGCTCTGAAAAAAGGGGCTTATGACTATCTGACAAAACCGCTTGATTTCGACAAGCTGCGTCTCACACTTGAAAGGGCCATGGAGCACATCCGACTCAAAGAGGAAAACCGGATTTTAAAGGAAAACCTCGGGAAGCATTTCGACATGCAGAATATCATCGGTCGCAGCCCGGCCATGTTAAACCTGCTGGAAACCGTCGCTCATGTGGCTCCCTCCGAAGCAACCGTTATGATTACCGGCGAATCCGGAACAGGTAAGGAACTCATCGCAGGGACAATCCATTTTAACAGCCCCAGAAAAGACGGGCCTTTTATTAAGATCAACTGTGCCGCCATTACTGAAACACTCCTGGAATCAGAACTTTTCGGACATGAAAAAGGTGCTTTTACCGGTGCCGACCGCAGAAAGGAAGGTAGTTTTTATCAGGCACACGGGGGGAGCCTGTTCCTGGACGAGGTCAGTGAAATGCCTCTGACCATGCAGGTAAAACTGCTGCGGGTGTTGCAGGAAAGAGAATTTACCCGTGTAGGCGGAGAAAAGGTACTTAAAGTGGATGTAAGGGTCATTGCGGCCACAAACAAAAATCTTCTGGAGCTGAAAAATCAAGGAATTTTTCGTGAAGATCTTTACTATCGGTTGAATGTTGTCAGCCTGGAGATTCCCCCATTAAGAAAAAGAATAGAGGATATTCCGCTGCTTGCCCAGCATTTTCTGAAACTGTTTGCTGTAAAGAACCGAAAAGAGATAAAGGGGTTCACTCCCATTGCAATGGACCGGCTTATCCGGTATGACTGGCCGGGCAATGTCCGAGAACTGATGAATGCGGTTGAAAGAGGTGTTGTGCTTTCTCGCACGGATTACCTTGGTGATAAAGATTTTACCATTATGCAAAATCTGTCCGAGCCGTCAGATGAACTTTTTCCCGTTTTTGTCGAAAAAGATAATCATGTATCTCTTGAACAGGTTGAGAAGGCCACTATTTTGCGCACCTTGGCATCCGTCGCCGGCAACAAAAGCGAAGCAGCACGCCGTTTGGGCATAACCAGAAAAACCCTTCATAAAAAGCTAAAAAAATATGGCGTTATGCCTTAGCTGAAGAAATGCCTAAAATTAGGGTGCGTTGTTGTTTTTAGATTCGTGTATATACGTGTTCATTCGTGGTTATATTTCACCGCAAATGGACGCAAATAAACACAAATATACATTCTAACCACATGTAACATCACAATAAATTATGGAGCCAACTGGTGATAAAATGTAAAAGGTCTGGCTGTTTGAAAATGTTAGTGAGCCTTAAGAAAAAACAGCGGTTAAAATCGTTCATCTTTTAAATATATGATGTTGCGTTTAACCCGCCGGTATTAAAAGATTGGCATCGTTTTTTCTTTAGGATCACTTATATTCGAGTTCCAGACCTTTTACATTTTATTATCAGTTGGCGGCTCAATATCACTATTATTCCACCAGAACTTATTGAGAAGTTAAAAAAAATTATTTTCGTGTCTAGAATTCTGTCATTATTTTTAATTTCGTGTGTATTCGTGTTCATTCGTGGTTATATTTCACCGCAAATGGACGCAAATAAACATAAATGAAGATTCTAAAAAAAATGCCTTCTGTGAACATTGTGTTATTTTTAATTTCGTGTGTATTCGTGTTCATTCGTGGTTTTATTCAATGGTTTTAGGAGATTATTTAATGAAATTTAAATCAGCTCTCATTCTATTTTTTTGTTTTTGCTTTACTCAAGGGGTATTCGGGCAGGATTTGTCTCCAAATGTATCGGATCTTTCTCCAGATGATGTCATGAAGAAGGTTGAAACACGGTATGCGGTTTCAGGCTTTGCGGCCAACTTTTTTCAAACTTCAACAATAAAAGCCATGGAAATAACAGATAGCGCATCGGGGAAAGCCTTTTTCAAACGCCCCGACAAAATGAGATGGGAGTATGAAACACCCGACCGTCAAACCATAATAACGGATGGCAATCGGTTATGGATATATAGACCGGAAGACAACCAGGTCATGGTCGGCGAGGCCCCTTCTTTTTTCGGGGATGGAAAAGGATTCAGTTTTCTTTCAGATATGAAATCGGTAAAAAAGCGATTCACTATTCTTCTCGACAAAAAAACTGAAGATGACTACCATGTGTTGAAACTTTTACCCAGACAGAAAACATTCGATGTAACGGTTATATATCTGTTTATTTCGACAAAGAATTTTGAAGTGGGTAAAATTGTTACCTATAACTCATACGGAGATGAGACACGAATCAAGCTTGACAACATTCGGTTTAAGCAGAAAATGGATGATTCCATGTTCAATTTTAAAATACCGCAAGGTGTTGAAATACTTCATCTTGATGAACAATAGGTATAAAGGCAGCAAAAAAATGTTTGGCATATAAAGATTATTAAGGAACTGTAGAATGAAGGACAAAATAAAAAGTTTATTAAAAAAAAGAAATGCCATTATGCTTGTACATAACTACCAGCCGCCTGAGATCCAGGATATTGCGGATCTTTGCGGGGATTCACTGGAACTGAGCATCAGGGCAGCCCAAACCGACGCTAAGATCATCGTCTTTTGCGGAGTGCATTTTATGGCTGAAACCGCTTCAATCCTCTCTCCGGACAAGACCGTGCTCTTGCCCCGAAAAGATGCCGGATGTCCCATGGCGGATATGGTAACAGCGGAAGCCCTCAAAGCCAAAATGGATACACTTCCCCCGATGCCGGTGGTAACCTATGTCAACTCAACGGCAGCGGTCAAGGCACTTTCAACCATATGCTGCACTTCGGCCAATTCCATAAAAGTTGTAAACAGTCTGGATGCTAAATCGGTATTAATGGTCCCCGACCGAAACCTCGCAAAGTATACCGCTTCTCATACGACCAAGAAGGTTCATGTCTGGAATGGATACTGTCCGATTCACGATTTATTATCCCGGGAAGATGTTAAAAAAGTAAAACAAAAATATCCTGATGCTGTTTTTATGGCCCATCCCGAATGCCGTCCGGAAGTTCTTGCACTGGCGGATAATGTTTTTAGCACTTCAGGAATGATTCGGTTCGCCGGGGAATCCAAAAACCAAACGTTTATTGTCGGAACAGAGTTGGGGCTGCTTTATCCTCTGAAAAAAGCAAATCCTGAAAAAGATTTTTATCCGGCTTCCGGTACCATGGAATGCCCGGACATGAAAAAAATTACCCTCCATGATATCGTCAGGAGTTTAGAATTAATGGAAGGAGAGGTCAAGGTGCCTGAAGAAATACAGCAGCCCGCACTAAAAGCGGTTCAAAGGATGGTAGATCTGTCTTTATGAAAAGTCGGGTATATGAAGGTGAGGGATGTAGGGATTCAGGGTTGAATAAATAATGGTTAACAATTGATTATTGATTATTAATTGTCAGATCGGGGTTCAGAAGTTCAGGGTTCAGAAATTATAGGTTTACTTCACATATATCAACCGACCAATATTGTGGAACGATTTGTTATTTCCGGTTTATCCGGGGTTACAGTTATCTTGATTAGAAGCGGGTTCAACAAATAGGGAGGAAATTCTATTTCGGCCTTTGGCTTTTGAATTATACATTGCCTGATCGGCTCTTTTGATAAAGCTTGATAATTGTTCATTTTTAAAATATTCGGTAAGACCGATACTTATGGTTATTGTTACCACTTTATCGGGTTCCGGCAAAAAACGTTCTGATTCCACAGCAGTCCGAATCCTGCTGGCAACGTTTTTTGCCTCTTCACCTTTTGTTTCCGGAAGGATTACCGTAAATTCCTCTCCGCCATATCTATAAGCGGAATCCATTGTTCTGAGGCATGACTTAATAATCTGGCTAAGCCTGACCAACACTTTATCGCCTTCAAGATGTCCGTATGTATCATTATACACCTTGAAGTTATCAATGTCCAAAAGCAAAAGAGCAAGTGAATGGCCGTAACGGATACACCGACCAATTTCCACTTCGAGCTGATTATAAAAGTGTCTTAAATTATACAGTTTTGTGAGACCATCTGTTATTGCAAGTTTCTCAAGTTTGCTAACCACCCGGTCACGATCCTTGACTAATTGTCGATTTTTCAATACTTTTTTTAATCTTAACAGCAGTTCTTCAAAACGAAAGGGTTTAAAGATAAGATCGCTGGCACCTTTGTTTATGGCTTCTTCATAAGAATATTCGCCACTGTAACCGGTCATGACAATGACATCTATATCATGATCTTGTTTCATGAGATCAGTCAGTTGAAGACCATCCTTGCCGGGCAACATGATATCGGTTATTGCTACATTCACACGATTAGATTTTATTAATTCGAGCGCTTCTTCAGCACTGGAAGCCGTTATGGAATTGTATCCCGACCGGGTTAAAAATTCGTGCATCGAATCTTTTATACCCGCATCGTCGTCTACTATTAAAACGAGGTCATCCATCTCTTTTTGCCCAGTCTAATGTATTTATATGAACATATTTTCTATAATTATGTGTCTTGGAAGATCTATCCTATTATAAACTGGATCGAAATTACAACACTTCTAAGGGCATCCTATTGCCATTGGGCCAAAGCCGTTAAGCCCAATGACTTCTTCTTGGGTACCCGGGGTTGACATATTTAATAACAATTTGATAAAAGGCCTTCTCTTTACTGTAACTTAACTAAAATTGAGTATTTGAAATTGTGACACAATATTATAGAGATGATAATTAGTTAATATTTTAGCACATTAAATCATTACTAAGAAAGGGAAGATGCCCATCCATTTGGATGGTGTGAATCTAATTGTAAACACTAATTATATTTCCAAAGAAATTTTATGTCAACAAGCTTTTGATTTTGTTTTGATTGATTGTCAAAAGAGATATTTTAACCGATAATGAAAAACATACGAAATTTCAGCATCGTAGCACATATTGATCACGGCAAATCCACGCTTTCCGATCGCCTGATACAGGCGACCCATGTCATTATGGACCGGGATTTTAAAGATCAGATATTAGATACCATGGATATAGAACGGGAACGTGGCATTACCATAAAAAGCCAGACCATTTGTCTGCCGTATAGATCAAAAAATAATCAGACCTATTCCCTGAATCTTATCGATACACCGGGACACGTAGACTTTACATATGAAGTTTCCCGGGCACTTGCTTCTTGCGAAGGGGCATTGCTTTTGATAGATGCCAGCCAGGGAGTGGAGGCTCAGACCCTGGCCAACCTCTATCTGGCTCTGGAACATGATCTTGAAATTATTCCCGTAATCAATAAAATAGATCTACCGTCCGCTGATATTGAGCGGGCAAAAAAACAGATAAAAGAAGACCTGGGACTTGACCCGGAAACGGCAATACTGACTTCAGCCAAGGAAGGGATCGGCATCGAAAATGTGCTTGAGTGTATTGTCGATTATCTTCCGCCTCCCATAGGAAATCCGGATGCACCCTTAAAAGCTTTGATTTTTGATTCTCACTACGATCCTTTTCGGGGGACGATTGTTCATTTTCGGGTCTTTCAGGGAAAAATAAAGCCAAAAGATCTGATTATGTTTATGTCAAATAATGCCGTTTATAAGGTTGAGGAAGTCGGGATATTTCAAATCGACCGTATACCCCAAATAGAAATTTCAGCAGGTCAGGTCGGCTATATGATCGCAGGGATAAAGACGGTCAGCGACACACGATGCGGGGATACCATAACCTTAAAAGACTCCCCCTGTTCAACGCCCATGCCGGGATTTAAGGAAGCAAAACCGGTGGTTTTTTCTTCGATTTACCCGATTGCCTCTGACGGCTATGAGGATCTGGCTACCGGCCTGGAAAAACTGAAACTAAACGATGCTTCCCTTATATATGAAAAAGATACGTCTGTGGCCCTGGGTTTCGGGTTCCGTTGCGGCTTTTTAGGGTTACTCCATCTTGAGGTGGTTCAAGAGCGTCTTGAGCGTGAATACGGTCTTTCTTTGATACTCACGGCGCCTTCGGTCAGATACGAGATTGTCATGAATGACGGCTCGATATTAACTATCGACAACCCGGCCTTATACCCGGATTCAACAAAGATTGATTACACCAAAGAGCCGTTTATCCGTGCCTCCATCATTATACCTGATCGGTATATGGGGCCGGTTATGAAGCTCTGCCTGGATCGAAGAGGGATTAATAAAAACTATCAATATCTGACCAATAATCGACTGGAAATGATATTTGAACTTCCTCTGGCCGAAGTCGTTTATGATTTCTACGACAAGCTTAAATCTATTACACAGGGGTATGGATCTTTTGACTACGAATTGATAGAACAAAGAGAGACCGACCTTGTTAAGGTGGATATTCTGATCAATGGGGATCGTGTTGATGCACTTTCCCAGTTGGTTCATCGCGACCGCGCGGTTGAGCGGGCAAGGCGCGCATGTGAAAAACTGCGTGATGAAATTCCGAGACAGATGTTTAAAATAGCCATCCAAGGGGCAATCGGTGGTAATATTATTGCCCGCAAGACGGTTTCTGCCTTTAGAAAGGACGTTACCGCAAAATGTTATGGCGGTGACATAACACGAAAACGTAAACTTCTCGAGAAACAAAAAAAAGGAAAAAAACGGATGAAGATGGTAGGTCAGGTAATGATCCCCCAGTCCGCATTTCTGTCCGTGCTGAAAACAGACACAGATTAAAAGGTGATGACCTCGTAATAAGTCAAAATTGGGACGGCAAAGTAAAAAGTTCAAGTTCCCCCGCATAAATCTATCGGGATAAAAAGGCGTCGCGAATTTCGTGGAATGAGGCGCACTTATGTACGCCGCAATGAACACGTAATGAAGCGCAACGCAGAAATTGGAATTTTTACGAAGCCGTCAAAGGTGAATAAATGGGAAAAACAATCGCCGAAAAAATTTTTGAAGCCCACCATGTTGATAACCCTGCAGAAGATATTCATGTCATCCGGCTGGATGCCGTATTCTGTCATGAGATTACCACACCCATGGCAATCAATGATCTGGTAAGCCGCAACAAGGACCGTGTTTTTGACCCGGAAAAGATCAAGGCGGTTATCGATCACGTTACGCCGGCAAAAGACTCAAAAACTGCCGAACAGGGTAAAATTCTCAGAGATTGGGCCAGACGCCAAAATATTCTTGATTTTTTTGACATAGGCAGAAACGGGATATGCCATGTTCTTTTTCCTGAAAAAGGATTTGTGCGCCCGGGCTTTACGGTGATTATGGGTGATTCTCATACTTGTACCCATGGCGCATTCGGCGCATTTGCCGCCGGAGTCGGGACCACAGATCTTGAGGTGGGGATTCTTAAAGGCGTGTGTGCCTTTCACTATCCTTCAACCATTAAAATAAATATCAGCGGACGGATACCTGAAGGTGTTTTGGCCAAGGATGTGATCCTTTCCATAATCGGCCGCCTGGGGGTTAACGGCGCCACCAACAAGGTCCTTGAATTTACCGGTCCAGTCGTGGATGCCATGACCATGGAATCGAGGATGACACTTTGCAATATGGCTGTTGAAGCCGGGGCAACCTCAGGTATCTGCCTTCCCGACATGACAACCGTTGAATATCTATGGGAGTTCATCAATAATGAATATCCGGATAAAACAGCAGCTCTTGATGATTTTAGCCGGTTTTCTTCTGATTCTGATGCCCGGTATGATCAGGTGATTGAACATGATATCAGTCGTCTGGAACCGCTGGTTACCTTTGGGTATAAACCCGATCAGGTAAAACCGGTCACGGAGATGGAAACCATAAAGGTGGACCAGGTCTATATCGGCTCATGTACCAATGGAAGAATCGAAGATCTGAGGGTTGCCGCCAAAGAGCTTACCGGTCAAAAGATCAGCAATTCCGTGCGGGGCATTGTCTCTCCGGCCACACCAAAGATCTTTCGGCAGGCCATGGAGGAAGGGATTCTAAAAATATTTTTAGACGCCGGATTTTGCGTTACAAACCCCACATGTGGCGCCTGTCTGGGGATGAGTAACGGCGTATTGGCTCAAGGCGAAGTCTGTGCATCCACAACAAACAGAAATTTCAACGGCCGCATGGGCAAAGGAGGGATGGTGCACCTGGTAAGCCCTGCCACAGCCGCAGCTACAGCCATCGCGGGTTATATTACAAATTCCAGACTTTTCAAAAGGTAACACTTCGAATCCTTATGGGGTCGGCGGGTCAATAAGATCCTTTTAAACACCAGAACGTATTGAGAAGTTGCTTTAAAAGTTGATAAAAGGTTAAATTATGAAAAATTTCAGCGGAAAAGTACTCTTCCTTGATAGAAATGATATCAACACCGACGAAATTATTCCGGCAAAATATCTTTCTGAAATTACCAAGCAGGCCCTTCGGCCCTACCTTTTAGAAGATATCAAGCTCGCCGGATTCATGCCCCGAGTTGATATTCAAGAAAAGAGCGTTATCATCACCCGAATAAACTTCGGATGCGGGTCTTCCAGAGAACATGCCGCCTGGGCGCTTGAGGGGAACAACATTAACCTGGTCATTGCGGAAAGTTTTGCCAGAATTTTCAGACAGAACATGTTTAATTGTGGCATGATGGCCGTGGAACTACCGGCGAAAACCATCGACCGTATTTTCAGAGACTTTTCCGACAAAGAAACCCATCTGGAAACGAATCTTGAAAAAAATATCTTTATCATAACAGCGAACCAACACCATTTAGAAGTATCTTTTTCAATTTCCGAGTTTGACCGTGCGTTGGTAATGAGCGGGGGGTGGGTGGAGTATGCGGATTCAAAATATTGAAACCGCCTTACGGGTGTAAATCAAGACTGTTGTTTGTTAAGATTGCCATGGCCATTTGGTTTCAGGTGTCAGGAGGCAAGCAGAACTGAGGGCACGATTCATCATTTACGCCATACACTACCGATTCC
>JASFLX010000108.1:0-9189 GCA_050117895.1 Desulfobacterales bacterium
GACGGTGGGTATCGCTCCGGTGGGGTGTTCGGTTTTGGCCTATAATTATTTTACCTTCGATTTTCAGGAGGCAGCCCATGGAAGAGCTCCTGCAATGGCCACGGGAATAAAACGGGTTCGGCCCGATCTGATCGTTTTTACCTATCAGGGTGACGGTGATCTGGCAAGTATCGGAATGGGAGAAATTATCCATGCCGCCAACCGGGGAGAAAAGTTTACGACAATCTTTGTTAACAACACGGTATATGGTATGACCGGAGGCCAGATGGCACCAACAACCTTGCAGGGCCAACGCACTACGACCTCTCCCGCGGGACGTAATGTTGAAGAGGTGGGCATGCCGGTTAAAATAGCCGAACTTATATCTGCTTTGGAGACTCCTGCATATGTTACGAGACAAACCGTACTAAAGCCAAAGTACGTTGTCAGGGCCAAGAAAGCCATCAAAAAAGCCTTCCAGTATCAAGTGGACGGCCGATGTTTCAGCCTGGTGGAGATCGTAAGCACATGCCCGACCAATTGGGGTCTTACTCCGGTGGATGCTATTCAATGGGCCGAGGATAAAATGCTTCCCTATTTTAAGCTGGGCGAATACAAAACACCCGATGAAGTTGAGGAGGACTGAATGCAACGTGAAGTGATGTTTGCCGGTTTTGGGGGTCAGGGCATCCTGTTAATAGGAAATATCCTAGCACATACAGCAATGGAAGAAGGGTACGAGGTGGCGTGGGTTCCTTCTTATGGTCCGGAAATGCGTGGCGGGACCGCATATTGTCTGGTGGTTATCAGTGACAGGCCTATAGGTTCTCCGATTATCAGGAACCCTATGCATCTGGTGGCCATGAATCATCCTTCTTTGGAAAAATTTGCACCCATGGTAAAGCCAAACGGTGTTGTCGTAATCAATAGTTCATTAATCCACATTGGCTCGGACCGCGATGATGTTGACGAACTTCTGGTGCCGGCCAATGATATTGCAAAAGACCTGGGGAGCATAAAGGTGGCCAATATTGTGGCACTTGGCGCTTTTGTCGCCCGCAGCAAAATTGCCGATTTTGAATTAATACGACAGTGTGTTAAAGAACAATTTTCTTCAAAAGAAAAGCTTATACCGATTAATATGGCGGCTCTTGAAGAGGGCAAAAAAGTTGCTCAATTGAAGTGAATTTCAAAACCCGTAACCTGAATATGAAGTTATCTATCCCCGATTATATTTTATCAATAAAACCATATACTCCCGGAAAACCCATAGAAGAACTTGAAAGGGAATATGGTATCGTTGATTCCATAAAACTCGCCTCTAATGAGAATCCTCTGGGCCCGTCTCCCCTGGCGGTTAAGGCCATCAAAAACGCTATGGGGAAGCTGAACCGGTATCCTGACGGAAGCGGTCATGATTGTATTCAAAAAATTTCTGAACATCTGGGGGTATCCCCAAAGAACGTTGTTTTAGGAAACGGTTCCGATGAAATTATAGGTATGCTTGCCTGCGGACTGCTTCAGCCGGGTGATGAAGCCATTCTTCCACACCCTTCTTTTCTAATGTATGAAATAACGGTTCGTAGCGCCGGTGCAACACCGGTGTTTGTTCCCTTAAAGTCGCTTTCAATTGATCTGGAAGCAATAAAAGAAGAGATTACATCAAGAACCCGCATGGTTTTCCTGTGCAATCCCAACAATCCTACCGGAACGGTTATTTTAAAGAAAGATTTTGAAAATTTTCTGAAAAAGATTCCACCGGAAGTGATTGTGGTGGTGGATGAGGCGTATATTGAATTTGTTCGTGACCAAAAGTGTGCGAAAAGCATTGAGTATCTTGATAACGTCAGACCTTTGGTTACGCTTCGAACCTTTTCCAAAGTTTATGGTCTGGCCGGGCTTCGTATCGGATACGGCGTTATGCCGGAAGAGATAGCCAATCTGTTGAACAGGATCAGACTGCCGTTCAATACCAGTTCCCTGGCTCAGGCCGGCGCCTGCGCAGCACTTGAAGACACTGCTTTTTTTGAAAAGGTTATTACGCTCATACATCAAGGTCTTGATTTTTTATATGATTCTCTGAACCGGCTGGGAGTAAAATATTTTCCAACACAAACGAATTTTATCCTGATAGACGTTTGTAAAGATGCGGATGACATTTATGAAAAAATGCTCAGAAAAGGGGTTATTGTCAGGTCAATGAGATCGTATGGTTATCCTAATTATATCAGGATCAATGCCGGACTTCATGAAGAGAATGTGACGTTTATCAAAGCTCTTGAGAAATGCCTAAAATGAGATGAATCGATACATTGAAGCGTCTTATTATCACCATCGATGGTCCGTCGGGGGCGGGCAAGACAACGGTAAGCAGGATGCTGGCGGACCGTTTGGGGTACAAGTATATTGATACCGGTGCGCTTTACAGAGGTGTGGCCCTGGAGGCGATATCCGCGGGCCTGAACCCCGATGACGATACCGGTCTTGAAAATATTTTAAGTTCCCTGAAAATGAAATTTGTTTGCGGAGAAAAAGGGATGCGGCTGATATCAAATGATTTGGATATCACGGATAAAATCCGGACGCCTGAAATATCCATGTTTGCCTCGGCGGCTTCTGCACGACCGGTGGTGAGAAAATTTCTTTTGGAATTGCAGAGAGAACTGGGCAAGGACAAAGGCGTTGTGTTTGAGGGACGTGACATGGGTACTGTGGTGTTCCCTGATGCGGACGTGAAGTTTTATCTGGATGCATCGCACAAAACCCGGTCGCTAAGACGATACCGAGAATTTAAATCGGAAACCTCTCAAACATTAGAGGACGTGGAAAAAGATATTAAACGCCGGGACAAAAATGACAGCGCCAGGGAGTTAGCGCCCCTAAAGGCCGCGGAAGATGCTGTTATAATAGATTCCACCCATCTTTCCGCCCGAGATGTTGTTGACCGGATGATGAATGTTATTGGGGATAAAATAATTATTGTTTTTTAATAACTACTCTGATATCAATATCGGTTATGCTATATTTTACAGATTATAGTAAAATAAATTGGACCAGGGGGTATTTTGTTTAATGGAAAATTTTGAAAAAAACGACTCAACCAAAGATTCAAGTTTAAACGCTTTGTCAAATGAGTCCCAAAGTAAACAGTCGGATGAAGCGGGTATTGAGGAAAAAGAAGTATTGAAAACCGATACGTCTGTTGAAGATGTATTGTCCGATGATGTGCAAAATGAGAATGACGGTCCTGTGGAAGTCCGGGAAACGGATGAAGCGCCGGAGGAAGTCCGGGAAACGGATGAAGCGCCGGAGGAAGTCCGGGAAACGGATGAAGCGCCGGTGGAAGTTCGAGAACCGGATGAAACACCGGAGGAAGTCCGAGAAACGGATGAGACCCTGGTGGAAGTTCAGGAAACAGATGAGACCCCGGTGGAAGTTCAGGAAACAGATGACCGTTCAGAATCTGTTCAGAAATCGAGTGAAGCATCAAAGCTTGTTCAAGAACCGAGTGTCAGCCCGGAAAAAGGTCAAAAGCCTGCCGACGACATGGAAAGTTTGATGGATATGTACGAAGAAAGCTTCAAGCGTTTTGCTGAAGGAGCGGTGGTTACCGGGCGGATAATTTCGGTTGATAAGGATCATGTGTTGGTTGACATCGGATATAAATCAGAAGGACAGATACGCACTCAAGAATTCATGGATGAAGATGGAAATTTAGACGCCAAAGTCGGTGATCCGGTTGATGTGATGGTAGAATGGTGGGACGACGAAGAAGAACGTGTTGTTCTTTCCAAAGAAAAGGCAGCCAAAGTCAAGGTATGGGAAGAGATTAAAAAAGCTTACGATGAAGAAAAAACGGTGGAGGGCGTAATTATCAATCGTGTCAAAGGCGGTTTTTCCGTGGATATCGGTGTCCAGGCCTTTTTACCCGGTTCACAGGCAGATTTACGACCCATCCGCAAACTCGATGAGATGGTTGGGAAAACATTTACTTTCAAAATCCTAAAATATAACCGAAAACGGAGCAATATCGTTTTATCAAGAAGGGCTATTCTTGAAGAGGAGCGCAGAGCTAACCGAGCTGCAACATTAGCTTCCATCCACGATGGTAAAGTTGTTGAGGGAGTCATAAAGAATATTACGGAATATGGTGTATTTGTTGATCTTGGCGGCGTAGATGGTCTGCTTCATATTACGGATATTTCATGGGGACGAGTGAAACACCCTTCGGAACTCTTTTCAGTCGGTGATAAGATTACCGTAAAGGTCCTTAATCTTGACCTTGAAAAGGAGAGGGTATCATTAGGCAAGAAACAACTTTCCACGGACCCGTGGATAACTGCTGCAGAAAAGTATCCTGTAGGTTCCCGTATTATTGGAAGGGTGGTCAGCCTGACGGATTACGGCGCATTTGTTGAATTGGAAGAAGGTATTGAAGGGCTCATTCACGTTTCTGAAATGTCGTGGACCCGAAAAATTCGTCATCCTTCCAAGGTGGTTTCTGTGGGTGAGGAAGTTGAGGCTGTGGTGCTTGACATCAGGCCTGAAAACAGACGGATTTCTCTTGGCATGAAGCAGGTTGTTCCGAATCCGTGGGACGTCATTAGTGAAAAGTATCCTGTAGGTACAACTATTGAAGGTAAAATCAAGAACATCACCGACTTCGGCCTTTTTATCGGTATCGGTGAAGGAATCGACGGCCTTGTTCATATTTCCGATCTTTCCTGGACAAAACGAATAAAACATCCATCGGAGTTATATAAGAAAAATGATGTGATTCAAGCCATCGTTCTTGATATTGAGAAAGAACACGAACGGTTTTCTCTCGGGGTAAAACAATTGCAGACGGACCCATGGAAAACTGTGGACGAACGGTATGAAGTGGGGAAGGAGATAACCGGTACGGTGACGAATCTTACAGATTTCGGAGTGTTTGTAGAACTCGAAGAAGGTATAGAAGGACTTGTTCATGTGTCTGAAATCAGTAAGGAAAAGGTAAAAACTCCCGTCGGCAAATTTAACATCGGCGATGTCATCACCGCCAAAGTTATGAATATCAACAGCGTGGAAAGACGGATCGGCCTTTCGATCAAGCGGCTTGAAATTGAGGATGAGCAGAGCTTGCTGACCGAGTATGTCAATAACGTGGGCCCCGCCACGTCAACCTTCGGAGAAATTTTACGTGAAAACCTTCAGGAAAAGATGAACGATGATAATTAACGGTTAACCATTGATCAACAGAAACCCATGTTTTCTCGCAGGCATCCATATCTTTTTTTTACCCTGACCTTTTCATCTGTTGTTGCGACAGCAATGATAGTGATGACGTTTCTGATTGTCCTTGGCACAAGGGATGCTGAATTTGAATTTGGAGAGAAAGTCGGAATCATAGAGATCAAAGGTGTCATTATAGATTCTAAAAAAGCACTTCAAAGCCTAAAGCGCTTCCGGGAGGACAACTCTATCAAAGCGATCGTGATCCGTATCGATTCTCCGGGGGGTGCCGTTGGTCCTTCACAGGAAATTTTCAGGGAGATCAGAAAAACTTCAAAATCAAAGAAAGTTGTGGCTTCCATGGGTTCAATTGCAGCTTCCGGAGGATATTATATTGCTGCAGGGACAGACGGAATTGTTGCCAATCCAGGGACGATAACAGGCAGTATCGGTGTTATCATGGGGTTTACGAATTATCAGGAGTTGCTCAGTAAAATCGGATTGGTTCCCATTGTGATCAAAAGTGGCGAATACAAGGATATGGGATCTCCGGTTCGAAAGATGAAGCCTGAAGAAAAAAGATTCCTTAAGGATTTTGCGAGAAAAGTTCACCGGCAATTTATTCAAGATATTGTTGAAGGCAGGAAGATGGATAAGGCTAAGGTGAAATCGCTTGCTGATGGACGTATCTTTACCGGAGAAGAATCAAAACAACTGGGTCTGGTAGACCGGATCGGAAATTTGGAAGATGCTGTTGAATGGGCCGGCCGTCTGGGTGGTATTAAAGGGAAAATTTCTACGGTTTATGCCCGGGAGAAAAAATTTTCACTAATAAATTATATTACGGACTCATCTGCTAAAGCGCTATTTAATCGAATTACAGATCCATCTTTGTCCGCAGATTATCTATATTTGCCGGAAAAAGGCCATTAATCCCCAAAGATTTACTGCAAGAGAGTCTCATCCGTTATTCAAAAACAGTGATGTCCCCCCGCCCTTTGCGGATAACCTCAGGCATATCGTTAATCAGAGATATAACACTTGAAGGGTGCCCCGGAACAGGTCCACCGTCAATGACCACATCTATTCTGGGGTGAAAAAAATCATGAATAAGGGACGGGTCAAAAAAATTGGTGCCATCAGGCATTGCGGCACTTGTGGTGATGATCGGATTCTCCAGCTTTTCAACCAGCTCAAGGCAGATAGGATGGTCCGGCATGCGTATTCCGGCGGTTTTCCGCTTGGTAAGCATGATTTTGGGAACCAGTTTGGATCCTTCCAGAACGAATGTATAAGGACCCGGCAAAAGCCGTTTCATGGTTTTATAGGCATAATTTGAAACCTTGGCATAATGGCTGATATTTTTGAGTCCTGAGCAGATAAAGCTAAAGGGTTTTATTCTATTCCTCTGTTTTAACTGGTAAATCTTTTCAATCGCCTTTTTATTCATAATATCGCATCCAATTCCGTAATAGGTATCGGTTGGATACGCGATAATGCCCCCTTTTTTAAGGATATCGACAACCTTGGTGATCAGTCGTTCCTGGGGATTTTTAGGGTTTATTTTAATGAGCATCACAGCTATCTATTACGGGTATTAACGTATTGTCAAGGCGACTGATGAAAAATCCCAGGACAAACCCATTTGAATCCCAATACAGTGAGAACGCTCCACGACGGCGTGCATCTCTTTCCAACCGACTGAAACTTGTGCTTTAGCACCCGTAAGCCCGAGCCGCGCCAGAGTTACTAAGAACCATTTGTCGCTAAATGATCCCATTGATTGTTTAAGTCATCATTTCATTCGGCTCGGGCTAACGCGTGCTAAAGCCCTTCAAACAGTCAGTCGGTTTCCAAGAGAAACATGCCGTCGCTACGCTGCACCGAAATCAAATGTGTTTACCCTGTAAAAAATCCAGGCGAATAAAGATTGCAAAACACACTTCCATTTGTTATTTGGTTTTAAAAATTCGAGAGGGATTCTCAGAAATATGTTCCCATGGATCGTCTACTGAGTTTTGGATGAATCTTATCAATCGACAGAACCCTTCCTGGAGGAACTTATGATAAAACAACAACTTGAAGAAGCTTTTTCTTTTGACGATGTTTTATTGCTGCCGGGCTTTTCTGATATTTTGCCGAGGGATGTTGATACCCGCAGCCCGTTGACAAAAAACATTACACTAAACATTCCCATTGTCAGTGCCGCCATGGATACGGTAACAGAGGCTGAAACCGCCATAAGTATGGCCCGCGAAGGCGGGATCGGTTTTATACACCGGAATATGAGTATAAAAAGCCAGGTTGTTGAGGTTGACCGGGTTAAAAAATCGGAAAGCGGCATGATCGTCGATCCGGTAACGATTCATCCTGATCAGCCAGTTTTTGAAGTGTTGAAGCTGATGGAAAAATATCGCATTTCCGGAGTTCCGGTTACCATAGGAAATCGGCTGGTCGGCATTGTGACAAACAGAGATCTAAGATTTGAAACAAATCTTGATAAGAGTGTCTCTGAAGTTATGACCAAAGAAAATCTGATCACTGTTTCAGAAGGAATAACACTGGAAGACTCAAAGAAACTGCTGCATGAACACAGAATAGAAAAGCTTCTTGTTGTCGATTCAGAGGGCATGCTGATCGGAATGATAACCATAAAAGATATCGAAAAAATTAAAAAATACCCGAATGCCTGTAAGGACTATATGGGCAGACTCAGAGTGGGAGCAGCCATAGGCGTCGGCTCTGATATGGAAGAACGTGCAGATGCACTCCTAAAGGCGGGAGCTGATATAATCCTCATCGATACCTCTCACGGACATTCAAAAAACGTACTCGATGCTGTAGAAATTTTAAAAAATAATTTCAAAAAAATTGAGCTGATCGCCGGAAATGTCGGTACGGCAAAGGGAGCTGAAGCCCTTATTAAGGCAGGTGTTGACGGAGTTAAGATCGGGATCGGACCCGGTTCCATTTGTACAACTCGCGTTGTTGCGGGTGTTGGGGTACCTCAAATCACGGCAATCATGAACTGCAAGTCGGTCTTTAATAAAACGGGTGTTCCCTTGATTGCTGACGGCGGCATTAAATTTTCAGGTGATATTACAAAAGCCGTGGCCGCAGGTGCTCATGTGATAATGATTGGGGGTCTTCTTGCTGGAACCGAGGAGAGTCCGGGTGAGTTGGTTATTTACCAGGGCCGTAGCTATAAGGCATACCGTGGAATGGGGTCCATAGAAGCCATGCAAAAAGGGAGCAAAGACAGGTACTATCAGGGCGAAGATGCCTTCGGCGATAAATTGGTTCCGGAGGGTATTGTGGGCCGTGTGCCCTATAGAGGAAGCCTTTCCGATAATATTTTCCAGCTTATTGGAGGGCTAAAGGCGGGAATGGGATATGTGGGATGCCGGACCCTGGATGAACTCAGGGAAAAAGCACGCTTCGTAAAAATCAGTGCGGCAGGCATGCGTGAAAGCCATGTCCATGACGTGATTATTACCAAAGAGGCGCCTAATTATCGTCTTGATTAACCTTCAATTATGCGAAATAAACAATGACAGAGACCCCATCTAATTTTGTACACCTTCATGTTCACACCCAATACAGTCTTCTTGACGGAGCCATAAGGATCGATCCGCTTTTAAAGCGTGTCTCAGATTTTGATATGGACGCCGTGGCGATCACCGATCATGGAACCATGTTCGGAGCCATGACGTTTTATGAAAAGGCGAATAAGGCCGGAATAAAACCGATTATTGGGTGCGAATGCTATCTGGCCCCGCGACGTCTTACGGAGAAAACCTCGCTGGATAAAAGGGGCCTTTCCCATTTGATCCTTCTGGCTGAAAATCAGGAAGGATACCGAAATCTTTGCAAACTGGCCACCATTGCCCAGCTTCAGGGATTTTATTACAAACCCCGCATCGACAAAGAAGTCCTAAAACAATACATTAAAGGACTTATCGGCCTTTCGGGATGTTTGCGCGGTGAAATCCCCAG
>JASFLX010000109.1:0-9159 GCA_050117895.1 Desulfobacterales bacterium
TTTCGATTTCAAAGGTCTCATTCCGTTTATATAGAAAAGAAAATATTTTGACTCCGGCTTTAAAAGGAAACCCATGGGTTTTGATATTGTCATACATAACGGCGTTGTTATCACGGCTAATTCTGATTTTGATATCATTGAAAACGGTGTGGTGTGTATCATCCGGGGAAGGCTCGAAAGGATAGACGCACGGGCAGGTGATAAACCCCTACCTGAAGCGGAACAAATCATTGATGCAAAGGGCGGTATCATTATGCCCGGTCTGGTCAATACCCATACCCATCTTCCTATGACATTGTTCAGAGGGCTTGCCGATGATCTTCCTCTGGCGCTATGGCTGGATGAATTCATCTTCCCCTGCGAAGCAAAATATTTAAACCCGGAAACGGTCCGGATGGGAACCCTTTTAGCTTGTGCAGAAATGATCCTTTCGGGAACTACGACCTGCTGTGACGGATATTTTTTCGAAGATCAGGTTGCGTCGGCGGTTTTTACATCGGGAATCAGGGCAGTATTGGGACAAGGGGTTATCGACTTTCCTGCACCGGGCGTGCCGGATCCCGCTGATAATATCGAGAACGCGGTGAGGTTTGTTGAAAAATGGCAGGATGTATCTCCTTTAATAACCCCCTCAATATTTTGCCATTCACCTTATACATGTTCTGAAGAGACACTAAAAAAGGCCAAAGCCGCCTCTGATTCAAAAGGACTTCTTTTCCAGATACATGCGGCTGAAACCAAAAGCGAATATATCCGGATTCAGACGGAACAGCATACCACTCCGGTAAAGTACCTGGATAGAATCGGCATTTTGGATCAGAATACTCTGATCGTTCACGGCATATGGTTGGATGATGATGACATCGAGATCATCGCCAAACGGCGGTCAAAGGTTTCTCACAATCCCCAAAGCAATATGAAGCTGGCATCGGGCATTTCCCCGGTTTCGGGTTTGTCAAGAGCCGGTGTAACCGTAGGCCTTGGCACAGACGGGTGCGCCAGCAACAATGATTTAGATCTTTTCCGGGAAATGGACACCGCGGCAAAGCTTCATAAGGTGAATCTTTTCGATCCCACAGTCATGGATGCCCAAACCGTACTGAAAATGGCGACAATAGACGGCGCAAAAGCCATAGGTCTTGATAAAGATATCGGCTCCCTCGAAGCAGGCAAACAGGCGGATGTCATCATTATCGATACCGAAAAGCCCCACCTCGTTCCCATGTATAACCCCGTATCCCATATTATTTATACGGTTCAGGCTTCGGATGTTCGGGATGTTATCGTTTCAGGAAGAATCCTTGTAAGGGATCAGAACCTGCTGACCCTAAACCTGGAAGATACGCTTAAAAAGATTGCCGCTATTTCCAGGATGATAAAAGAATCATAACCTTTGAAGCTCGTTACGGTCTTTCTTCTTGCCGGAACTTGATATCGGGAGCGAGTCTCGTTCTGATCAATTGCTGGATATCTTCGACAATCAGATAAAGGGACGGCACCAGAATTAGGGTTATCACCGTCGCAAACAGTATGCCGTACCCTAAAGAAACCGCCATGGGTATCAAAAAGCGGGCCTGGCGGGATGTTTCAAAAATCATGGGCGACAGGCCGCCGAACGTGGTCAATGTGGTCAAAATAACCGGCCGAAACCGGTGAATGCCCGCCTCATGAACGGCGTTACGCCGGCTCATTCCGGTTCGTTCTTTGCGATTAGCGAAATCGACCAGCACCAAGGAATCGTTCACGACCACGCCGCACAGTGCCACCACGCCGAACATGCTGAGCACACTCAGGCTGTATCCCATAATCAGATGTCCTATAACGGCCCCCACGATGCCGAAGGGAATGGCCGACATAATAATTACGGGCTGGATATAGCTGTTCAATGGAACCGCCATCATGGCAAAAATGACCAAAAGGGCCGCCAAAAGGCCTCGCATCAGACTCTGCATACTTTCCCGCCGGTCGGCCTGGCGACCTTCAAAACTAAAAGTCAGACCGGAATATTTTTTTTGTAATGCCGGCAGGGTTTCAGACTTGAGTGACTCCAACACCTGGCCGGCCTTGCTTCGGGGCTGGACATCGGCTTCCACCGATACGATCCGGCGGCCGTCCCGGCGATTGATATCGGTGTAAGCTCGTCCACGGTTTATGGTGACGGCATACCGCAAGGGAATCTCGCTTCCGGTCGGGGTTCGCAATATCATTTCTTCGAGGTTGTACTCGGAAACCCGTTCGTTTTTTGGGAGTCTGACCATGACTTTTATTTCATTGCGTCCCCTCTGTTGCCGCAACGCCTCGGCACCATAGTAAGCATGGCGGATTTGCCTGGCCACCTCCTTGGACCTTAATCCGAGACTGCGGGCTTCGGGCTTGATCTGAAAATCGACCTGCTGTTTGCCGGGTGAGAAACCGTCATTGATATCTGTGACATTAGGGTAGAATCCTAATGCCTCGGCAACTTCAGACGCAGCTTTTTCCAGCAGATCGATGTTTTTATGGCTGAGTTCTACGGTAATGGCGGCTCCGCGGCCGGGTCCTCCGGCATCGGATTCAAATAAAATTGATTCCAATCCCGGAATAACCCCCACCCGTTCCCGCCAGCGTTCCGTTATTTGCGCGGTCGACATGGGGCGCTTATCCGGCGGAGTCAGGTAGATACGGACCTCGGCCCTGTTGTTGTTAATATTAGCGAAGATTCCTTCCATGAGTGTTTTTCCGCCGTTTTCAGCCACAACCTCTTGGGCCGCCCGGACCAGAATCTGCTGCACCTTTTCGGTTTTTTCAAAGGCGGTTCCAAAGGGCAGCGTGGCCGTCACCATGGAATAATCGGATTCTATCTTGGGAAAAAGTTCAAATCCCAAACGCCCGCTCTTCACATAGCCGACCGTAATCAATAAAATAGCGATACCCAGGGACACCGTAACATATCGCCAGCGCAGAGCCAACTCCAGTAAGGGACCGTATCGACGGGAGACCAGACGGACAAAGGCGCTGCTGAACCGTTGCTGCCGAACGTAAATCCAGGCGAAAAAACCTTTTTCCGGTGGTTTCTGATGACCCACGTGGGCCGGAAGAATAAAAAAACATTCAATCAGCGAAATCGCAAATACGCTGATGACGACCACGGGAATTTGTTTGAATACCTTACCCAGGATGCCGGGAACGAAGAGCATGGGGAGAAACGCCACCATGTTGGTCAGTACGCTGAAAGTGACCGGCATGGCGATTTCTCGGGTCCCGGATACGGCGGCTTCCAGCCAGGGAACTCCGCGTTGATGGTGATGATAGACGTTTTCCCCCACCACGATGGCATCATCCACCACGATGCCCAGGGTGACGATAAATGCGAACATGGAGATCATGTTAATGCTGACGTCCATGGTCGGTAAAAGTAAAAGGGAACCTAAAAAAGAGATGGGAATGCCAAGGGCCACCCAGAAAGCGAGCCGGGTTTCCAAAAACAATGCCAGCAAAACAAACACCAGTCCCAGCCCCATAAACCCGTTTTTGATCAACAGTCCCATGCGCTGCCGGTAGATTTCCGAACGGTCATTGCGAAGAACAACCGCCAGTGCAGGGGGCAGTTCCTGGTTTACCTCAGCCACCACCCGCTTAACGGCTTTGGATACCGAAACCGGGGTTTGATCTCCCACCCGATAGACCTCGATCATTACTGCAGGCTTGCCGTTATACGTAGCGGCATTGTCGGTTTCTTCAAACCCGTCCTTAATATTGGCGATATCTTCAAGCAGAACCTGAGTACCGTCATTGGCGGTGATAATCGGAATCTTTCCGAATTCATGCCCGTAATCCTTGCGCTCCTTAACGCGAACCAGGACGTCGCCCCCCGGGGTTTTCACGGCGCCGCCCGGAAGCTCCACGGAGGTCCTGCCGATCCGATGCGCAACCTCCTCAAGGGTAAGATTATAGGTTCGGAGTGTGTTCTGGGGAATTTCGACGCTGATTTCATAGTTGCGCACACCTGTAAGTTCTACCTGGGTGATGTCCGGATCCTGAAGCAATCGGTCCCGTAAATATTCGGCATATTCACGCAAAATTCCCTCGCTCTGGTCACCGTATAGTGCCAGGGAAACCACATAACGCTTTCTGGAAACAATCACCACCTGCCGCTCTTCGGCTTCTTCGGGGAAGGACGTAATCCGGTCCACCTCGCTCTGGATATCCTGGGCCAGCCTTTGAAGATTTTCGCCTTCAATCATCTCCACGGTAACCATGCCAGCCCCTTCTCTGGCAGATGAACGAACTTCATTGACCCCTTCCAATCCCTGGACGGCTTCCTCTATGGCCAAAATGATACTCCTTTCCACTTCCTGGGGACTGGCACCGGGATAGGGGACAGTGATTTGAACCCGATCCAGTTCAAAGTAAGGAAAAATTTCCTTCTTGATGCGGAAGCCCAAAAATAATCCTCCCACCAATAATACGAGCATGACAAGGTTGGCCGGTACGGAATGAACGGCCATCCAGGCGATGGGCCCTTTTCTTTGGGGATCACTTTGCGGCAGGCTAGTCATACGACGAATTTCTATCCTTTTCGGCTTTTTCCTTTGCGGGGCGGTCGACCTTTATTTCAGATTTTAAGGCATCGACACTCACGGACATTCCCTCCACCACCCCGGGCAAATCCGAAACGATCAGCCGTTCTCCGGGTTTCAAGCCTTCCTTCAGCAGGACAACATCGGCGTCACGCCAGATCGGACGCACCTTTCGAATTTTCAATGTTTGGTTTTCACCGGCGATCCAGACCCTGGAATTGTCTCTTAAAGCGGTGCGCGGAAGTTTAAATACGCCATCAAGTTTGCGTCCTTGGATTTCTACCCGGACGTACTCTCCGATCAAAAGGGGTGGGCGATGCTGGCTGGAAGCCTTCAAGCCAAGCGGGTCCGTGACCTCCACCAGAATTCGGGCCATACGCCCTTCGGTGGAAAGATCCCCCATCAGCCGGGTAACGGTTCCGCTGCATTCATGACCCTGGTCGTAAATGATTCGGGCTGTTGAGCCGGAATCGCCGGCTTGGCCGGGGATTTGAATCCATCCCAGGCGATCGGACGGTATGGACGTCTGGATTCGGTAGGCATCGGTTCCAACCAGTTCGGCCAACGGCTCCTGCGGTGTGACCTGAGAACCGAGATCCACTGTTTTAGTACGAACCATGGCATTGAAGGGCACAATGATATGGGTTCTTTCGAAATCGAGCATTGCCTTTTTAAAGTCGGCTTGGGCAGCCGCCAGATCCGCTCGGGCTTTATCCAGATGGGGTTTGCGCAGCGCCAGTTCCTTCTCCATATCTTGCGCCGGGTTGTTTCCGTTTAACAACTCCCATTCGCGCTTGGCCACTTCCTGGTGGCCCAGCTCCAGTTTCAGGGCATACTCGGCATCGGTCACCGCACTTTGCTTTTGTTCCAGGTTCAACTCGTAGTCTTTGGGATCGATCTGAAGCACTTTAATGCCCTTTTTTAAAATGCCGCCTTCCGTGAATTCAGGATGAATTTCCACGATTTCTCCGGATACGCGAGGCTTTAAAACTATTTCTCGGTCAGGAATTACGGTTCCCATGGCCGTTACGACAATCTGGTATGCGGAAGGCTGCACGGTTTCGACCTGGACCACCGGCGTCGGCTTGGCCGGCAACCGTTTTTTAGTTCGGGGCGCACTGTTTTTCAGGTAAGATGCCGTACCTACCCCCACACTCAGAATAAGAAGCGATATGGCAATTCTGAGGATGGGGCGCCGATTTCTGCCGGGGTTTGAATATTTCCCGGTTAACATATTGCTAAGCTTATTATCCGCCATTTTTTTCCGCATGATATTTTATATATTTCTATAATTTTCAAAGGGATAAAGATCCCATCCATGTTCCGCCCAGGGCGCGGTAGAGGCTGATGCGGGCACCCACCAGGTTGGTCTGCTGTTGAATTAAATCTCTTTCAAGCCCCTGAACTTTCAATAACTGGGTCAGCACGGGAAGGTAGTCGGTAAGCCCGTTACGATAGCGATTTCCTGCCTGCTTAAGGGCTTTTCGAGCCGTATCCAATACTTTCTCGAGACCTTTGATGTGCTCCCGCTGCTTGGCCTCACTGACCAGCGCATCTTCAACCTCTTTAATGGCTGTTAAAACCGTCTGCCGGTAAGCGGACAAGTTTTCATCCACAACCGCTAGACTCCGGTCCACTTCGGCCGCCCGTTGTCTGCCGTCGAATATCGGCGCGGTGAGATTGCCCGCCAGATTGAGCAGCCAGTTGTCAAAAAGCACGTCCAAATCCCCGTCTCCATAGCGGGCTTGGCCCGTCAGGCTGATTGACGGCAGACGATCTGCGCGCGCGGCCGCTACCTGCCAGTCCGCCGCCCACAGCCGCATACCGGCCGCCCTCAAATCCGGGCGGGCTGAGAGAAGATCGGCCGGAAGCCCGGTTGCCGGAATCCCCGCCGGTTCCGGCAAGTCTTCCCGGCTGATATTCAACGTCGTCTTCGGCGGTTTCCCCAGCAGGAGTGCCAGTTCATGCCTTAGCAGTTGCTCCCGAGCCTCGACCAGCGGAATTTCGGCCCTGACGTCGTCAACAATTTGTTTTTGCTGATAAACATCCAGTGCTGACACCATGGCCTTTCGGAATCTCAATTCAATAAGTTCCAGGTACGTCAGGTTGATCTGAAGCTGTCTTTCCAAAAGCCGTTTTTGCATCCTCTGGGAAATAATATTGATCCAGCGATTGGCAACCTCCGCCGCCAGGGTCATTGCCACCGTGTTCAAATCTTCCCGTGCAGCGGTTGCCTCCAGAAGGGCGGATTCCCGCCCGGAACGAATGCGCCCCCAGAGATCCAGTTCGTAACTGCTGATAATTCCCAGGAAATAGTCTTGATTGGAGTCGGTTCTCCGGGAGCCGTTGCCTGTGCGTTCACGCGTAAAGGACGCCCTGCCGGTGCCGGTCAGATCCGGATAGAGTTCTGCACCGGCCTTAACGGCCAGAGCCCGGGCTTGATTGACTCTCGACCAGGCTTCTTTTATTGTTAAATTGTCGGAGAGGGCTTGGGTAATCAGCGCGTTGAGGTCAGGATCATTAAATACTTCCCACCACCGGGATAACGGTTCGGATTCCGCCGTATATAGAGAAAACGTTCGCGGCAATTCACCTGCCGGTGATTGCCTTGCCTGAGGCTTGAAGGGACTGCAAGAAGCGATGACCACCAAAACAATCGCCAAGCATATGAGTTCAGTCACATGTTTTTTCATAACCCCTTACCGGTGGCATTTCCTTTCCTTTCGTAAAGTTATTAATACCCTCATAGGGTAATACAGTAAACGATTTTGTAGCGAATCATTCATTCCGCTTAATTTGTGGCTATAAAAGAAAAACTCCCTGACTCCTTAAATAATTTACTCCTAAAAATAATAATCCATTGGTAAAAAGTCAAAAAACAACTTTATGCGAGACCATCAATAAGAAATTAACCGAAAATTTAACATAATATGTAAGCCGGGCAGCAAAATCAAAAACCACTTTTGAAATTTGCTTGTAGATGCTCATTTGTATAATATACTAAAATATTTATAATTTATCATATTTATTATGTTTTGTCAAAATAAGAAACACTCGATTTAGTTAGTGCCAGTCCATTGTTTTGAACGTATTATAAGGGATGAATGTTAAGAATTTATTTTGATTCCAGGGCAAAATTGTAAATGTTTCGTAAAGATTATTGCACTGAAGGATAGTAGAATTGGACGCTTGAACAGCCGCCCATAAGGACGAGGAGCATGGACGACCCGAGCCAAATCAAGGAACACCGGGTCACGCCCTGAGGCGGGAACAAGTGATTTCGCAGATTGACCCCAAGGTAATAGGCGCTGCCCCAGTTGAATCGGCTATGCATTCAACGGGGTAAACATTTCACAGGGCAGGCGCAGAGATTGCGGAAAAGACGGTTTATAAACGGTTTATAAATGGACACTATATGTGATATTGGCTGTGCTATTCCGATTGTGATAGTGTTCAATGAACACTTAATGGTTTTTTTTAAATAACTTCGAAAAAAGCGAGGAAAACATGGCTCTTAAAGAAATTATCCGTTCCGCACGGGGCCAAAAACCGGTGGATCTTGTTCTTTCCAACGCGCGCATTATCAATGTTTTCTCAGGAGAAATATTTTCCGGTGATATTGCTGTCGCGGACGGAAATATCGTAGGGTTTGGGACATATGACGCTGAAAACACCGTGGATATTGGCGGACGATTTGTTGCTCCCGGTTTTATTGATGCCCATGTTCATATTGAGAGTTCCATGACAGATATTACCGAGTTTGCCCGAGCTGTGGTGGCTTGCGGCACCACCACCGTGGTGGCCGATCCCCATGAAATCGCCAATGTGCTCGGTACCGAGGGAATAAACTATATGCTTCGGTCCAGCCAAGGGCAGCCCATGAACATCTATTTCACCCTTCCGTCCTGCGTCCCTGCCACAACCATGGAAACTTCGGGGGCAACGCTTACGAAAGAGGATCTTTTGCCGTTTATGGGTCATGAGCGGATGTTGGCATTGGCCGAAATGATGAACTATCCGGGAGTCATCAACCAGGATCCGGAAGTTCTGGGCAAAATAAATATGGCCAGAGGAGAACGGAAACCTGTGGACGGTCATGCTCCCGGACTTTCCGATCATGACCTTTACGCATACATGGCCGCCGGAATTTCGAGCGATCATGAATGTACCACCGATCGAGAAGCAAAAGAAAAACTTAGTTTGGGAATGCACATCATGATCCGGGAAGGAACCGCCGCGAAAAACCTGGACGCACTAATTCCGGTGGTAAACGAGCGAACCGCTCGCCGGATGATGTGGTGTACGGATGACAGACATCCCCAAGACATACTGGAAGAAGGGCACATTGATTCAATGGTTCGTAAAGCCATATTTGCCGGCGTTGATCCTGTGATTGCGATTCAAATGGCCACAATAAATCCTGCCGAATATTTCAGGATTCAAAATGTCGGCGCGATTGCGCCCGGCCGAAGAGCGGATCTGGTAGTATTTTCAGATCTTGACTCTCCAACCATGGAGACGGTGTATTGCGGGGGAGTTCGTGTGGCTGAGAATGGAAAAATTTTACCGGAAATCGAAACCCCCGATCCTGTTGTTTTTC
>JASFLX010000110.1:0-9140 GCA_050117895.1 Desulfobacterales bacterium
TTCTTTAAGAACCGCGCCCAATTTTTCAAACAACGGGTCGTTTCTTTCAAATTGAGTATGCATAGTAAGTTCATTGGTCTTTGGGTTAATCAATGGAATGCCCATTAGATTTCCCTTTGTAGCGATCTCAAGGCCTTTAATGCCTCTTTTTATTAGCCATTTAAAGTCTTTCCACCATTCAGATTCGTCTGATTGGTATTCTCTCATTGCATGGAGATAGTTTTCCAGTTTTTTACAAATATTCTGTAATCCTGGTGTTACAGGAGTGTAATATAGGATGATTATTGGATCCCCTTTTGTTTCATCGATTATTGTAAACTCAATGACCATATTACGCGCCGTAAACACCTTCTTTAGATCTTTCCCTAAATGAGTGATCCGCCATCCTTTCTGTAGTCTTTTGGAGATCTGTTTTTGTGCGCTTGAATATTCTCGCATACGCTGTTCAATTCCACAACGCAGTTCGAGCGCCGCATAGAATAATGCTTGGTAAGATCCTTCAGCAAATCGTTCTCGCGCCCTTTCTAAATAATCATAAGAGGAAGTGTGATAGACCATATGTTGTGTTTTAATTCTTTGCTTTTCTTTTGATGATATTGAGCGATCTAACATCCGTAAATATTCTAAAGAACCCTGGTTGCCTTACAGGAGTGCTACAGACACAGATGACACTGCAACCCTAATAAAAAGCGTGATTTGGATAGCATTGGAGCTTTGTTCGTGCTCATCTTAATCTGAAATAACCGGAAGTTGATCAATCGAATGATGTAGGGTTATATTATGCTCTGCCAATAATTCTATACTCTTTTAATCAATGATCAAGGTTTGACCCCAATCACAAATTTCGGATGTTTAAATATAGATAGAAAAATATAGACAACCATAGTTTGGTGATACGGTAATGAGGTATCACAAAAATATAAGGCCACTGATAGTTTCTTTTTTGTATTGCAGGATAATCGTGGTGTGTCCGAAATTCTCATCCGGGGGCCGCTTCGTTCGGCATCGACGTCTTGTAGTCTTTCAGCTGGGATACCGGGCATGCGGCCCGAGACAGCGTCGCCGACGTATCAGCGGACGCGGACGAACAAAAAGTCGCCACCATCGTGTCCCGCCCGGCGGATATCACCGTATTCGGGGATTTGGTCCGCGGCCAGCGCCACGTGACGGCGGATGAAGCTGAACATCTGCGACATGTCGATCACGGCCTCGTTTTCACTGAGCGCCTGAATGAAGGCGCTGGCGAATATCGAATGACCCTCCGTGCCGCCGGCATCAAGTACCGGCTCGAGCCCGCCGGCGGTTAGCACGGTGCGAGAGCGTTTGCGGGCCATTCGCGCCAGATAGTCGCTGGCCCGAATCTGAACGTTGATGCCGCGCGTCAACTTCCCAGAAAAACAGCTGTCCGCAACCACAAGCACGTGTTTGGCGTTTATAGCGCGAACCGTTGCGGTCAACGACGCGTTGGACAGCCAGTTAACCGGATTATCCGATGCGGCGTCCACGGGGAGCCAATATCCCTCGTCGGCTGCTTCGTCGACCCAACCGTGACCCGCGTAATAGATCAGCAGATTGTCTTTGCGGGTGAGGTTCTGCCGGAAACTGTTCAGCTCGGACAGGATGTTCTTCCGCGTGGCGTCGATGAGCAGCTTCGTCTTGAAGCCGTAGTTGGTTCTTAAGACCTCCTCCAGTCGGCGCGCGTCTCGCACGGCGCTCTGCAGGCCCTTCAGGTGGTGATAGTGATCGTTACCGATAATGAGCGCATGGTAGTTCCCGAATGCGATACCCTCGCCAGAGGAGCTTTCCAATGTCACCGGCGGCAGCTCCGTGGGTGTAGTTGTCGGACGCATCATGACCGCCTGCGGAATCGCAACTGTCGGCGCTTGCGCCGGCGCAACCTGGCTGGCGGCTGCTGTGGCTGTGGTCTTTAACCGGACTATCCTCGTGGCGAGTTCGTTGACGAATTGGGCAACATTGCGCTTGGCCGCCTCCGTCCTTGCCATACGTGCCCGTGTCCCACCGCCGAAAGCATAGTGTGATCCCTCGCTGTCGATCAGCCGTCGGTAGACTAAAGCTCCTGTCCCATCGCGTACCTCATAGTTCACGCCCAGTTCGACCGTGGTTGTCCCATAGCCGAGCATTGCCGACCCTTGTTTAACGTTCTGTACTGTGATTGCCAGGGTGTAGGGTGCCGTGCGATCCGCGCCGAATAGGTTCGCAGATTGTAACTCGCTTTTAAGGGCCGGCAGCAGGTAGCGGTCCTGCTGCGTGCCCGCCCATTTGAACCGGAGGCTGGATGATCCATAGCCAAGCGTCACCTTGCCAAGTGCGCCGTTCGTCAGCGAGCCGCGCTGGGCTTCAATATTGAAAAAATGCTCGGTGATAGGAGTCTTGCCCGGGGCCGCGCAGCCGACAACGGTTAGGACTACGGCAATGCAGCCGAGCAGCATGGCGATTCGTGCTGTGCTGTACATATTGCTTGTTTCCACTCCTGCCGGGAAAATCGGTCCGGCTGTATGCGAATTAGCGAAGTGATAAGAATTCCTTTTTTGAACTCGGAATAAGGGAAAATTTAAAGTTGTGTGCCGAAGCAGGAAGCATCCCAATATGTAGTAGGCTGGATATCAAGCAGCAACTATACTTCGGCAACTGACGACTTGGATTCAGATACCAAATATCAGTCGTATTGTCAAGACGGCTTTTAGCTTCAAATCGCCTGAAAATAGAGGATTTTGGGCATAGGCAGCCTGACTGCCCGAGTGAGGTTTTTAAAAATAGGGCTCTGCAGGGTAATTCGGAACCCTGATGTAATCATCCGTGCGGGGACCCGGTGGCTCGTCGTATACGGGAAACTCATCGATGGGGGCATTTGCAAGGGACCGAGGCTTCGGCTTCACATTCCACAGGTCAAGATGTTTGAGGATCTTTTTGATTACATCCGGGTTCTCGATGAAAACAATGATCCGCATAGCACCAGAACACTTTAGACATATAAGGGTATCGATTTCGTAAATTTTTTTTATCAATCGTGTCCAATTTCGCCGGAAAGCCTTGTCGGTTAGTTCCGGTTCCAGGATGCAAGAGATCTTATCGTCAGCGTCAGTCTTTTTTCGTTTCCGCGCACTACATTGATGTAGTGGCTATAGTAGCAAACCATCTGTTCACCCTTGGTGGGCGCATGAGAACACATAGCTGCCAACCACTCCAAAAATAGAAAATTGAGAACTAAGTCATGATCCTAATTTTGATATAATTATAAAAAAAGACATCAGAAAACAAGTTGGGTTTAAAAAAAGCTACTACGGATAGAAAGTTTGACAGAATTTTGTGCTTAAATTTGATATCTAAATACTGGTTCACCTTGCAACTATCTATTTTCACAGGATATGGAGATAAGTCATTGAGGTATCTCAAAAATAATGATTACTAAATTTTAAGGCAACCCACCCTAAAATCCTTTTTCATGAGTGCAAAATTATTGTGATATGTTCAATTCCGGATGGTAGGTGATGATGAGATATCCAATAGTGAGCTCAGATTTTGCTCAGGTTGTGCTCCATTGAGAATATTTTGCTAATCGTTTATTTCAAATTCGTTTAACGTTTAATAAATATCAATGACGAAATGCCCAAAAAAAAATTAATCAAGAATCAAGGTTTGACCGCAATCACAAATTCCCCTCAAATGGGTCAAAAGTAGACTTGACCCCATCTTGGTTGATCCAGGGATTTCCCTTATTCTAATACTTTATTCACCCTCCCGATTTCACCGCTTTCTAAACGGACTTTAATACCATGAGGGTGAGTTGGTGATTTTGTCAGAACATCCTTTACTATACCTTCTGTAACCTTTCCGGATCGCTGGTCTTTCTTTAATAAGATTAAAACATGAAGACCCGGCTTTATTTTTGCGCGATTCGTAGCATTCATGATGTTAATTCCATTACCTGCGGAATGTATTTTTCCGGTGCCAGTTTAAATTATCCTGCTCCGGCCAGAACCTCATAATCTTTGCCCACGCTCATCAACCTTGAACTGGGAACCTTTGAACGCTTACCAATATTTTATACGTCTTTCTTGTCGGGCCGAAGCTTACAGAGAAGGCTGATAATCAATGATCAAAGTTTGAGCCCAATCACTCCTATTCACAATTCAAGCTTTGACCCAAATCAAATCAATGATCATGGTTTGACCCCACTCTCATGACGCCGCTTAAAACCCAAAACTCAGCCTGTCCAGAACATCGTAGGTGCCTCCTCCTTTGAGCTTTAGAACAACCCCTTCACCGGATGAGACACCCTCTTCGGTGATTTCTAAGATCGTTACAAAATGCGTGACCCATATGATTAACTTGCCATTTGCGGCAAGATTCGAGATGAAAGACCGCAAAGCGGTGATATTTGGTTCTCGATCCTGCGGGAAGTCATAAAAAGAATTCAGCGCCGGCAGCTCCGCGACGGGTCCAAGATCCAACAGCGTTGCCGTTTCCAAGCAGCGACACCACTGGCTGGAATAGACGTTAGCGTTTTTGATTCCTTTTGAGCGCAGCCATTCTCCGATGGCTCGCGCCTGGATGCGACCGCGATTATCCAGATTGCGCTGGGTGGCACAATCTCCAATTTTAAAATGGGCCGGGTCGCCGGTTCCGGGAGCATAGGCATGGCGAATCATCAGAATGTGTCCGCCGGACTTCATTTGTTCGATCAAATCGCCCTGATCCGCGTGGGCGTTCAATACGAAAAGCGCCATCAACCCCAAGAAGCTGATTCTGAAGATCTTGAGCCAACGCATTATTAAATCCTTATTTTCTGCCTGCAATCAATCTCTTTGCTAAGGTGGTATCGGACGCCGTGAATGAATAGAACGTAGAAGCAGCGCCATATGGTCGCCTATGTCTCTAAAGTTCCCCACATGATCTCTAACCACACCGTCTCAATGTCCGGATCAGTCCATTCAACCCTGTGTTTAAGGTGGGCCGGGATATTTATGTAGTCACCAGGGTTTAACTCAACAATGTTGTCGTTTCCTTCAAACAATAAGCCGGCACGGCCTTTTAGCAGAATTACCCATTCATTTTTATCCTGATCATACCAGAAATCTTTGGGTGAAGCATGTCCTTTTGATACGATCCGTTTAAGTTTAAAGGTATCTGTTATCAAAATATCCTGGAATAATTCCTGGGGGATGTTGGCGGGAATGGATGAAAAAATATTTTGGATATCGTTCATTAGTCTTTATCTTTCATAAATTTTAAACGTTTGTTGAGTAAAATCTTACAATAATCAAGTTTTAAATGTGAATATTTCATCAGTGCCCTTCGAATTAATATTTTCCTCCAGCATCTTCATTTTAATCAAGGATCAAGGTTTGACCCAATTCAGTGGGTATAAGGTTGCCAGCATTACCTTCCGATTCTCATTGCGGGATCGAATTTCCCTGCAATGCTTGGACTTTGAGAATTCCTCGTCTCCCTGCGTACGTTTTGAGAAACATAATGAACCAATTCCCCGAGTGATATCTTGCCATCCTTGCTGTAATCGGCATCACCCTCCAAGCCCTTCAGCAGAAACCAGGTAAACACTCCGTGACCGCCGCCCCACCTCTTACTTTCCTGAGAAAGTTGTCTGTCGTCGGCAGAGGTGAGGACTGCCACTCCATCTTCAATCTTTGTTAAATTCTGTAATGCCATATTGATACGGGGGCTGACGACTATTGCCTTGCGTGCGTCGACAAATCCAGAACCCACACCTCCAGAATGACAAGCATCAGCTATTACGACCACTTTCGTTGCACGGACAAATTTCTTTAGAGCGGTTTCTATGTCCCACATGGGAAAACCGGAAGCACCAATCTTTTCAAAGTCCGCATCGTAAGGAAGGAGAAACATATTTTGCGGAGCATCAGGCGATTCAGGCGTTCCATGCCCCGAAAAATAGATTGTTACCATATCCTCCTCGAGAGCCTGTGTTAACCAGATGAATAGCGACTCACGTATATTAGAGAACGTCGCAGACTTATCGAGCAAAAGCTTGACACGACTGGGAGCATATCCACCGCCTAGAGGCCTGGTCAACCAATCATAGAAAGCCTGAGCGTCCCGAGTAGCATAGCGCAAACCCGGAATACGGGTGTCTTTGTAACTCGATATTCCAATAACGACAGCCCATTTTTGGGAGATAGATTTTTCCTCCGTTTCATGAACAAAATGATCAGAAGGATATTTCTTAGTTGCTATTGGTAAATCAGAGGTCTTACCCTGCTGGTACCGTGCATAAGCTGAACTTTTTGTCACTTTATCAAAGATCTTATAGAAATTGTAAACCTGTCGGTCTGAGGGGCATGCTGGACATTCTTTCGCAATGCACTGGACCGCAATAGATCTGTCTCCCTGGGAGTCGGTACTTATCTTGACCGTCATATGATAGTATCTAAAGTCAAAGAGTTTAATTCCATAGACGTATCCAGTGCTATCATTCCAATCCTTCAGCTCATAGCCCATCAGCTGCATTGTTCGTACGGCCATCTGAGTAACCGTGGGTACACTCATGTGGTTTATGGAAGGGTAAGTTCTTAATCCCTGATGAGTAGCAGAACAGGCGAACAGGACAAAAACAGCCATTGAAAAGACGAAGACAGCTTTTTTAACCGGAAAACTAAAATTTCTCATCGGCTCCAACCTCCTATCTTTTATCGGCTCATAGCCAACCAAAACGAATTTTTAAAGAATTCATGTGATGAGTAAACCCAGTTCAAAGCAATACTATTTCCTGTTCAAGTATGGCAAATTAAAAAAGACATATAACTGAATCTTTCACGAGTCAGAGACTTTCATATGCAAGGCACTTAAAGGCAAAGCCATAGTTTGGCTATTGCGAGCCCTTAATAACATAGCAGATGAAAGCCTCTGGCTTGCCCTTTGGGTGAAAATTAATGAATAAAAAAGGGCATCATCCGATTTACTATTTGGGTAGAATATACGATGGTATGATGTTGTTTAAACCCTTTTCAATTAAGTATTATAACAATTCTCATTAATTTTCATGAAAGATTCGGGATATAACCTTAATATCAAAGATGCACCTTTTTGGGTTTCCCACAATTTTTCAATGTTTTCATAAACACCGACCTCCCAATCATTTTCATGATTAATGGCGGTATATAACCAGCCAATTTTACATCCATCCACTCCGATAAATTTCATAGCCTTTATTCTTTCCGGCGCCTTCATTTTAATCAATGATCAAGGTTTGACCCAACTCACTGTACGAACGTGGCCTATTATTAAGTTGTAGTTTGCAAATTCTAAATGCCTTCTATTATTCGACTGGCTACACATGCCCTGCAAGTTCCGGACCTAAAGCGAGCAGCATCGGAAAGCGATAGTACACCTTTAATATGCTTTGTATCACCACTGTAAACAAATATCCGCTGGATATTTTTCAAAAGCATTTGCTTAATGGCTTCGGAGAGAAGTTCTTCTGAACAACAAGATGTTACAGGTGTATTCATAATATTTTCGGCTCGTTCATGTATCGAGACTCCGTGAACATATGCAATGACAATATCGGTTTTCGAAATGACTCCCACCGGTTCCATTTCCCTATCAACGATTAAGATCGCACCCAACCGTTGGGTCGAGAGTACCTCGACAACCCGCTCGATGGAATCATTTTTTTTGCATAAAGTAATTTTCGCTGTCATGACCTCTTTTACTTTAAGCTTTGGCAGTTCATCCTCTGTTCTTTTAGTTTTCCGTAAACTTTTAGAACAGGTTCGACAGAAACGATACAATAGTCCCACAATGTCCGTATAAGCCAGTGTACCCGTGACTTCATCAGAATCTGCTCCCAAGACGTAAAGACGGTGTATGCCTTTATTTTGCATAATCTCGATTGCATCTTCAAGATTGTCATCCAGGTAGCAGAATTGTGGCGGACCAGCTATAATATCGTGTAGAGTCGTTTCAAGAGGAAGACCAGCATAATACACGCCCATTATATCGGTTTTCGAAACAACGCCGCAATGCGCACCTTCAAGATCACACACAAGAACTGCATTGTTTTTAAATTTGATCATATTTCGGATGCAGACAGCTACTGAATTGTCTAAAAATAGACGGTTAACGTTTCGTCGCATGGCTTCTTTGACTTGTATGCCAGTTAGAATGTTTCGATGTTTAACGACGGGCATTTTATACCTTAAAAAAAGAGATTATGTTAGCAAAGACCAAATTCCACTCCTTTACTCCATGAACTTGCTTAGCAGATAGTAAAAGACATCGGATCTATAAACGATCCCAGCGATTCGATCCTCTTCGACAATTGGTAGCCTTCGAATATGCTTTTTAATCATGATTTCAATAATAACAAAAAGGTGGGTATCAGGGTTGACGGTGACTATGTCGGTCGTCATGATGTCTTCTACACGGATATTTATGACACGGTTTAGAAGATCATCAAATAACGGTCCTGGATCAAGGTCCTCCATCTCACCCCATATCTTGACGTGCTTAGGTTGGATAAACAGCAAAATATCATACATAGATAGCATGCCCACCAGATGATCATTGTTATCTGTAACCATCATCCCAAATATTTTTTTACCTTCTTTATCGCTCGCCACCTTAAACAATCTTACTGCTTCAGCTATAGTATTTTCAGGGTGTAAGCAATGAAAGTTGATATCCATCACTTCACTTGCTATCATTACATCCTCCTATATATTTCTCTGATTTTACCTACCTTTTTCCTTTCCATATTCTCTCCTGGCAGATAAAACTAACTTCGCCTGATCTCTGTTGAGACAACTAGTTCAAATTCGTTTAACGTTTAATAGATTTCAATGACGAAAAGCCCAAAAATCTTGAATTTGGTTGATCCAGGGATTTCCCTTATTCTAATACTTTATTCACCCTCCCGATTTCACCGCTTTCTAAACGGACTTTAATACCATGAGGGTGAGTTGGTGATTTTGTCAGAACATCCTTTACTATACCTTCTGTAACCTTCCCGGATCGCTGGTCTTTCTTTAATAAGATTAAAACATGAAGACCCGGCTTTATTTTTGCGCGATTCGTAGCATTCATGATGTTAATTCCATTACCTGCAGAATGTATTTTTCCGGTGCCTGTAAAGGTTATCC
>JASFLX010000111.1:0-9054 GCA_050117895.1 Desulfobacterales bacterium
TGCCAAACACTATCTCGACCAAGCCGCAGCACTCAGCATAAATGACCTCCAGGCGGATATGATAAATCAAAAAATTGATGCTGTGGATAAACAGATTGCGGCCCTAAAAGCAAAAGAAAAGGAAGCAAAATCTCCGGCACCCGTACCGCATGCTAAATAGCGGATTGACTCACCAAAACAATTAAAAGGCGGATAGTAGTTATAAAACGGCTACCCGCCTTTTTTATTTTTCCCAAAATTGAAGTTTTCATTCAACGTCTAAAAAGCAGCCTTTCCCAAAAGAATTTTCTATTTTCAGCTTCACACCCTTTATCAGAATACACAGAAAACTGTGCACCACTGCACAGTTTTCTGTGCAAATTTCCTTCTGATTTTCTTCCCTCAATCCCTCCTATCATACCCGATCCATCTATTTTTTTATGATCGTCTGAACCCGCTTCAAACCAGGTATTTCGATTAGTTTTAGATCGAAATATCTCTTTCAAATGCTGCTGTTTTAAAAGAAATATTCTTTTTGGCATGGACGTTGCTCATAAACATTCCCGCGAGATTGAGCTTGTGTTGAAGAATCAAACATCATCCGGAGGTTCACCATGCCAAAAAAAATATGCTGTCTCTTCATCTTGTTGTTCATTTGTCCTGTTTTCCCTTCCTTGAGCCATGCAGACAATCAAACGGTTTTCGGCCCAAAGGATTATAAAATTGGAAGGTGGCACTTCCACCTGTCAGTTCATACATTCAATGTAGAAGATCCTGGAGAAGGCATCATCACCATCATAAAAAACACCCCTGAAAAACAGATCCGCGGTGGATTTATCCTTTTCAATACCACAATTGTTCCCCTTCGGGATTTTTTGACCGGGAACGAAGTCGTTTTTGAAAAAGAAATAACATTACGATCAATTAACTTTATCACCGTTTTCCTCAGGGGAACTCCCGGCACTTCGGTAACGATAACGATCAATTCAGGAGGAACTTCTGCTCTGCCTCCGGAAGTCACATTTTCAGCTGATCCGCAGACCATTGCGCTGGGAGAATCCAGCACGTTGGCCTGGAATGTTATTAATGCCGATAACATCCGCATAGACCCGGACATCGGAAGTGTTGATCCAAACGGATCTTTTGAGGTTTTTCCAACCGAGACCACAATCTATACCCTTACCGCCGTTGGAACCGGAGGCACCGCTTCGGACATTGTAGAAGTCCTGGTGATTCCCCTGCCTGTCGATGTGGATTATGGACTATTTCCAGATGAACATCAAGGTAGCGGCGGTCTGGTAGGGAAAACCGTGCGGATTCTGAACGGAAACACTGTGGAATTTCGGTCCGATATAGTTTTTCCCTCCCCCCATAGTCTGGATCTCTTCTTTGCAGCGACCTATAACAGTAGATCCAGCTCTTCGGGTTTTTTAGGCTTTGGATGGTCTCACACTTATTCAGAAATTTTCGATCCAGCTTATGAAATAGCAGGCAAGACATATCTCAAAATCGTCGATCAAACGGGCCGAGCCTCCTATTTTACTCAAAAAACTCCCGGTGTTTATAAGGGTGAATTCAACGATCGCAGCCAGGTTAAGAATGAGGCTGGCAGTTATGTCTGGTATCGCCTGGACGGGAGCAAATACGGTTTTTCGGCCACTGGGCAGCTCCTGTGGATCGATGATGAAAAGGATAACCGTCTGGTGCTGGGCTATGATGCCCAGAATCGGCTGCAAACCGTTACCGATATATCCAGCAGCCGCGTTCTCACTTTCAATTACACTGCCGGTGGCCTTTTGGAATCCATATCCGGTCCTGTTACAGATGGCGTTCCTTCTGGAATTTGGGTAACCTATGGATACGATGCCAATCAGAACCTGACATCCGTCACCTATGCGGACGGTTCCGGTTTTGATTATACTTATTCAGATCCGAATGATGTGCACAATCTTACCGAAAAAAGAGATAAAGCAGATCATCTCATCAACACTTGGGGATTTGATACCCAAGACCGTGCAGTGAGCAATTTCAGCGTGCAGGGCAGGGGAGTCAGTGTCCAATATAACAGTGAAACCCAAGTGGATGTCACGGACGCCTACGGGACAGTGCGGTCCTATACCATTGCTGACGTCAACGGCCGAAAACGGGTCACTGCCATGCAGGGGCCCGGAGGCGCCCCATACATTGACAGCAATGTGATCCGCTGGGCGTATGATAGTCAGATGAACCTTGTGGAGGCCGAGACCATCAGCGGAACGATCTATCAGTACCAGGATTATGATGCCGAAGGAAATCCGGGCACTATCATTCTTGCCTTTGGTGCATCAGAAGAACGGGTGATCGCCTATACCTATCATCCGGATTTAAATGTGCCGCTGACCCGGACAGAGGCCAGTATCCTTGGCTCCGGAAACAAAGAGACCATTTTTGATTATGACGACGACGGTAATGTCGTTCCCAATGAAAATCCAACAAGTATGCTCTCTCGCGTGATCGAAAAAGGATTTACAAAAGACATTTCAGGGACTATTGTCCCCTATGAATACATCACCACTTTCACGCACAACGGCAAAGGCCAAGTATTGTCCATTAACGGACCATTGCCCGGAAACGAAGATACCACATCTTTTGCCTACGATGCATCAACCGGTGATCTTCTTTCCATTACGCGGCCTTTGATCGGGAGCACCAGTTTTTCAAACTATGATGCAGCCGGACAGGCAGGCCAGGTCACGGATGTCAACGGCCAGTCCGAGAACTTTACCTATGACGGCAGGGCAAGGATTACGATCATCACCCATTTGGCTGACGGCAGTGCATCCAGCGTGAGCTATAATATAGCCGGTCTTCCAGATTACAGGACCGATGAAGACGGGGCGATCAGCAGTTTCGAGTATGATGCGGTTTACGGCAGATTGGCAAGGCGCATCGATCATGAAGGCAACTATATCACCTATAATTATGACGCCCAGGGCAACATGATTGAAAAGAGCTATTATGATCCCATAGACCATCGCAGCAACTGGAAGCGGTCGACCTATCAGGACCCAGCTCACACCATGCCCGGAAGGCTTTTCAAGACCATCAATCCGGATGACACATTTACGCAGTATGAATACGACAGTGAAGGGAACATCGCATCCGTGACCGACCCCAACACCCATACCACCTATTATGATTACGATGCACTGAACCGTTTAACAACGGTCATACAGCCAGGGAGTGTGGTCACAACCTATGGCTACGATACTCACGGAAACCTGTCATCGGTGATGGATGCCAAATCTCATGTCACCTCATACGAATATGACGACATGGGAAGGGTTCTCGCAAGTACGTCACCGGATACCGGCTCTACTTTCTATGTATATGACGAAGCAGGCAATTTAACAAACAAGACCGATGCCAAAGGGATTACCGTAGGGTATGCGTATGATGTTTTGAACCGGTTGACAAATTTGGGTTTTCCGGATTCGGCCCAGGATATCACCTATACCTATGACACCGGAACATACGGCATGGGCCGCAGAACCGGTATGACGGATCCGTCCGGGAGCAGCATCTTTGGCTATGACAGCAGGGGAAGGCTTGTACAAAAGTCCTGTACCTTAAACGGGCATTCGTATTCAACAGGCCGAACCTTTACTCCAGGCAGCCGGGTAATTTTGGCAACTTACCCAACAGGCAGGACCGTCGATTATACGAGAAACAGTATAGGGAAAATTTCTAGTGTTTCAACCACAAACAACGGAACCACAACCGTTCTTATAAACAACTTATTATATCTGCCCTTCGGACCTGCATCGGGAATGAGCATGGGTGCAGGGAACGGGGTTACCAACGTATTTGATGAGCTCTACCGAACCATAGTTACCAATCCCGGTGCTGATACGGAAAGGACCTACACCTATGATGCCAACAGCAATCTCACCTCCATTAATGTGACCAATGACGTATCGAAGGATAAATCTTTTACCTACGATGCCCTAAACCGTTTAATAACGGCAAACGGTAGCTATGGTAACATCAGCTATACCTACGATGATGTTGGCAATCGTATTACCAAAGTTACGAACGATAATACAGAAACGTATACGTATATTGCCGGTACCAATCGACTTCAGGAGGTCACAGGACCTGTTAACTTTTCATACGATGCCAATGGAAACACCACCGGCATTGGCAATAAAATGCTCACTTACAACCAGAACAATCGGCTGGTTCGGGTGGAAGAGAACTCGACGATACTCGGAGAATATGTTTATAACGGACTTGGTCAGAGGGTAATAAAGACGGTCAATGGAGTTACAACCATATTTCTTTATGACTTTGACGGTAATCTAATCGCAGAGAGCCAGGCGGACGGCATTATTTCTTCTGAATATCTTTACATGGGAAAAAGCCGGGTAGCCAGGGTAGACGCTGGCAGCGGTGAAATATTTTATTTTCACAATGATCATCTCGGGACCCCGGAACTTATGACCGATGAAAGCGGAAACGCAGTCTGGGAAGCGACTAACAAACCCTTTGGCGAGGCCATAGTTAAATCCACTTCCACCGTGAATAATAATTTCAGGTTTCCGGGCCAGATTTTTGATGAAGAGGCCGGTCTCCATTATAATTATTTCAGACATTATCACCCAAGGATCGGAAGGTATTTTGAGGCAGACCCGATTGGGCTGAAAGGGGGGATTAATTTGTATGTATATTGTGCGAACGATCCGGTAAATTCGATGGATCCAGATGGTCAGGTTGTGGCGCTTGCCTACTATATTACTCAGGCTGCGATCGGCGGTATTACCGGTGCTGGTGCAGGAGCTGTAACAGGAATAACTACAGGTGGCAAACATAAATGGTTGGCCGCAATAGCTGGTGGAACGGCAGGGGGCGTCGCTGGTGCCATGTCTGGGCTTGTATTTGGAGGTACTGCAGGAGGTGCTATTGGTGGGGCATTCGGTGGTGCTATCGCTGGTGGAGTTACCAAACGCTTGAGTGATCCTAAACCCTCAAACAGAGACATGGCATTGGCTGGTACTAAAGGTGCCGTTATCGGTCTTATTACCGGAACCATAGGCGGAAAGCTTGGCTCCCTCCTAAAGAACGTTGTCGGAGCATCAGGTGCTGCCGTAGAGATAGCCAAAGATATGATAACCGCACCAATTGCATTGGGTTTGGGATTGATTGACTTAGAAAGCGCATTTGACAAAGATAAACAGAGCCAAGAAGATATTAATGTGCCGACTATTCCGGAAGAATACACGCCGCTTCCTGCACCTCAGCTTCAATACGATCCAAATAATCCGGATGAAATAGATCGAAACAGTTCTATATGCTTAAATGTTGTTGGAGGATGTTCTCCTTACACATGGTCAGTTTCGGGGACGGGATTTACACTTGATGAATCTATTACAACGGGATTAACTAATACTTTAAATGCCGATGGAACATCTTGTGGTACTGCTACTATAACTGTGGTTGGATGTAATGGGAATGAAGTTGTTGGTTATGTGAGAGGTTGTTATGGAGAATGGGTAATCGTTGGGGGATGTAAAAATAGTCTCTGCGGTAAACGTCCGCCATGTGATGGAACTGAAGTCTATCAAGGTAAATATCGATTTGAGATAGGTAGGTGTTGTACTTATTCCAACCTCTGTAGTAGTTATTGTACAGACAATTTAACACTTTACACAGGTAGTTGGGATTGCTCTGCGCCAATCCCATCTCCACCCGACATTTGTGACGCAGAAGATTGTCCTATTATATACGGCGGAGAACAGCTTGTAAAAGCAATTTGGCTTTTTAATGTATGGGAATGGTATTGTAGTGGAGGATGTCCTTAGATAAATAAAGAAAAATTTGAAAAAAATATGTGAGCTTTTAGTTTTCAACAACATCAAAATTTTTTGACCTATTTAAATCTTTTAAAAACTATGGATTGGATCTAGATTATGATGGTGAAACAAGTTTTATTATGTGGAGGATGCGTAAATGGCCCGGGAAGCAGAAATGGCTTAATATAAAAATGTAATGGGATACCCGGAACACTGTGGTTTAGGTGGGAAAGATCGTTTTGCATGGGAAAGTACATATTCAAATACAGGAAGAATGATTCCCTGGAAAAAATGTATGTAGTGGGATTATATTAATGGATCAAACTATCATCATTATATATCCGATTTATGAAACTGATGCAGATTGTTTTGTTTTTGTAGAGGTAACACCAGATTAGGGCTCAGACAGTTTGCCATACTCGTGCAGGTTAGATCCCTTCCTCTATGCGGTCACTCGGTTTTAATGGGCAAAATCAAACATCCATGGCAGCATACAGATTATGTGCTCAGGTTATTTGGCAAAACCGTTAGGACTGCCAGAAGGGCATATTCCGATTCTGTATCCAAGGGGATTTCCCTGGGCCAAAGACCCGATCTTGTCGGCGGCGGTTTGGTTCGATCTTCCGGCGGTTGGTCAGCCCTAAAGGCCATTCGTTCAACCGGTTTAAGGGCTGTTAGTGATGAACGAATTTTGGGCAGCAGTGATTTTGTCGATTCAATATTAAAACAAGCCAACGAGGAATATGAAAAGAAAACGTTTGCCATCGCAAAAGGTTTGAATCTTGACAAACTCATCGCGGCAGTTGCGGATCATTTCGAAATCGAACCGAGTCTTTTAGCAAGTTCAAGTAGGCAAAGAACCGTTGCGCGTGCGCGGTCGATTATTTGTGCTATAGCAGTAGACAAATTGATAATCAGCGGTGCAAATGTGGCAAGCATGTTGAGTTTATCCCCTTCTGCGGTCAGCAAATAGGCAAGCCGGGGCCGTAAGGACAATCGTAGAGAAAAGATCGAAAATGATATTTTTGATTTAAACAGCTAAGGAAATCAGGGAAAGCAACCGGAATATAGCAGAAGGCAAGATTGTTCATATGTCAACCTTTCGCCAACGTCAAGTCTTTGAAATGAAGGGCGGGGCATTTACACACGGTGACAGTTTTTGTGTTACATCCCACACACCCAAATGCTTCAGGATCTTTCTGGTCACATCCCCATTTTCTATGAAGGCAATTACCCGAATTGAACCCTGACACCGTTGGACATGTGAATGGATCCACTTAATCAGAATTTTTTCTTGACAGGCCACCAAGGTTATGTAATGTTATATATATAATATAACAAATATAATATTACATGGAAGGACATCATGGCACGTGGACAAAGTGGCCGGATCGTACTGGAGGTAGACCCGGAACTTAAAAACGAATTGTATTCTGCCATCTCAAAAAAAGGGATGACATTGAAGGACTGGTTTGTCGATACTGCTGAACAGTACATAAAATATCAGGTCTCAGAAAAGCAGCTTACATTCGATTTTCTGTCAACCTCCTCACAAGATGACGATAAAGAATAATTTGCAATTTTAGTGGTCGTTTTTGATTAAATAGACCGGTAATATTTCTCCGCTAAGCTAAAAAGGATAGCCAATGCTGAAAAAGCTTGAAAACACATCCGTTACGAATTCACTGAGGAATATACTTAGCAAAAGCATGGTAAAAAGCCTTTTGCCTGATAACCTGGAACTTGTTCCGCAGCTTAATGAGGTCTACGAGCTTGAGCTGGCTTTCTATGAAAGCCAAATCCTCAGCGAAGAAGAAATTCTGAGGAACGGAGCATATTTTGCCAGCGTTAACGGCCAGCCGACCAGGCACTTCCTAATATGCCAGGGCGAACCTCTGAAACTTGCTGACCATTCATCATCCAGGCTTAAATCATTTTTCAAGACGAATCAGTTCAAGACAGGGTACGCGACAAACGGCCTTTTCCCATACCGGGGCAAATTCCATCCACAGATGATCAAAGGCTTAATTAACGTCATGGGTTGCAAGCCAGGGGATACGGTGCTTGATCCTATGATGGGATCCGGGACAGTCCTGATCGAAGCCACACTCATGGGCATGGATTCAATCGGGATTGATGCAAGCCCTTTCTGTTCCTTTATGACAAAAGCCAAGGTCGATGGCCTCAAAGTCCCGGCAAACAATTTGAAGGCCGCATTGGTAAACTTCGATTCGACTTTCAACTATTTCGTTGAGAAGGTGGGCGAGTTGGAAATCTCGAAACCTAAAGGTCAGGCTAAACTTTTCAACAACACTAGAGCTAATGCTGCCCCAAAACTACCCTTTGGCTGCAAAAGACAAGACGTACAAAATTATCTGATGTTGGCTTTCCTGGATGCCAAAGGGTATGCAGAACGCAGCAAAAGAAAGAGCTTCCGGGAACAGTTTCACGCCATTCTTGAAAGGTACATCTTTGCTGCTGAAAAGATCCAGACTGTACTGAACGGTTTTCAGAATGAACTTGGAACCGCAGACCCAAGGAGGGGTGATGCTCGAAATATGGATATCAATGATGAATCCATAGACGGGATCATATTCTCTCCGCCCTATAGTTTTGCCATTGATTACCTTGAAAATGACGCTTACCATTTGAACGCCATAGGCGTTGACATTGATAAGCTTCGTAAATCCATGGTTGGCCTCCGGGGCAAGAGGCTAATTGAGAAATACGAAAACTACCTCTCGGACATGGACAAGGTCATCTCAGAGTGCGCTAGGATCCTCAAGCCCGGCAAGATATGCAGCATCGTTGTCGGCACCAACAACAACCAGCTCAGCAAGATTCTGAAGGTTGACCCTGAAAAGGTCAAGGGCCTTCATGTCCAGTTCGCCGAGATGGCTGAGAACCGCGGTATGAGCATTGTACGGAACATAGAGCGGCAAATCACCGGGATGGCGAACACCATGCGCACTGAGTTTATTGTGATGCTCCAAAAAGATTAGACCATCGCTCGACCGTTTGTCCCTTTCTCAATCCGTGGGACATCCGTGCTTGCATGGTCATGTTCCACGGCTATGACAGCGAGAAAGCCCTCTTTTATGTTGAGGGCTTCCCACATTAGAAAATACGGGACAAGTTCACGGAAGTTCCCGACCCGATCTGTAAGATACTGGTAAAGCTCTCTTGTCGGCAGAATTAATACCCCGCCTATTAGAATCTCTTTCAGAAGTCCTATAGCCATTTT
>JASFLX010000112.1:0-8952 GCA_050117895.1 Desulfobacterales bacterium
ATACAAGGCGGCGCTTTATCGGATATACAACAAAGAATTGCGCAAGGACCCGACACTACGTGGGAAAATATTGATGCGAATTTGTATCGAAACAAATGGGGCGGTATCAATGTGCAAGGTGGAGTCTACCGACCTGGCTTCACCCGAACTGGTCGCCAAGATCGTTCAACGCATCAAAAGGTTCAACTTTGGTCCGAAAGAAGGAGTGCCGAAGATCACCATTTTGTATCCGATCGACTTTTTGCCCGCTGGTTAGCAAAGGTCTTGGGCAGTGACGCCGTTGATTGTCGATGCATTGGTCGGTCGGATGGCGAAATCAACAGGTGTCAGCCGAATTAACGATTCGACGATTCAACCGTTTAACGAAATTTCAGGAGGAAAGTAATGGGAATCTATTCAATTGTGACATTTTTCCAGAAGGGTGGGTTGTTCATGTACCCCATTCTATTCGTATTTGTGGCCGGCTTAGCCATCACAACCGAACGCTGGTTTCAACTAAACCATATCCGTAGCCTGAACCGTAAAATGTGGAATCTGCTGCATCCGGAACTGATCAAGGGTAATTTCGATAAAGCGCGTGAGATCATCAAAAAAGATAAATCCACCATCTCGCAAATGCTTGGAATGGGGCTGGCGCGTTTGGGCGTGGTCCGTCGTCGTGAGGACATCGAAATTGCCATGGAGGAGAGCATGATGGAGATCATCCCTCAGTTGGAGAAGCGGACGCCATATGTGGCGCTCCTCTCAAATATTGCTACACTGCTGGGACTGCTCGGCACCATCATGGGGCTGATCGAGGCGTTTACCGCAGTTGCCAACGCGAATCCCGCCGAGAAGGCCGATTTGCTCTCTGCCAGCATATCGGTGGCCATGAACACCACGGCCTTTGGTCTGATGTCCGCGATTCCGCTTCTTCTTTTTCATGCCAAGCTGACGTCGACCACAGGCGAAATCGTTGACAGTCTTGAGATGGCATCGGTAAAAGCGCTGAACAGTATTGCCAATTTTAATCGGCGTCACTTCGAAAAGAAATCGGAGCTTTCGGATGAAAGCCAGTAGGTTTCCATTCGGAAACCTCAGTTGTGTGAGCCCGGAATGGGCGTGAACTTATAGGGTGACTCGCAGCAACTTGTATTCACAACATTCAACAACTTCCAAATACCTGGCCTGGTTTAAAAGAAGAAGTTGGACAACTTGACTATAAAGAAGATTCTATTGCCTATTTAGGCATTATGGTGGAAATCATTCAGGAATGGGACCGTTATACTGTTTTTAAAGATTCTATAATTACTGGTGCTTTGCCAATCCAAGGACGTGATGTTGAGGTCTCAGTATTAAAAAACAGTTAGGTATAAAAATGGCAAGAAAAACTTATTTTACTATATCTGAAATCGCTAAAGAGTTTAAAGTCAAAAAGGGTCATATCCGTTCCTATGAACAAAAAGGACTGATATCGCCTAGGAATAATAAGCTGGGCCGTCGTATTTACAACCAACATGATCGTGCACGGTTGGAACTTATCTTTCATTTTGAGCATGCTGATTATTCCCTGGATCAAATTTCAGAATTGATCGGTATTCCTGATGGAAATCTGGACAAAATGGAGCAGTTCAGAAAAAGTCTGAAATATGGGGAGAAAAAGCTCGATGAACTCGAAAAGCGAAGTAAGGAGATTAAATTCCCTAATATAAACAGCGTCATGAACGAGATTAACATGATGCGTGAATACGTAGAAAAGTTAAAAAGCATAGAGCCTTTAAAATGGGTAACTGAAAAAAAGCTTAAACGAAAACATATTAGGATGATTCCCGTATATATCGGATTATCTCTAATATTAATCATTGCCGGGTATTTTTTTTATCAGGGTGGTAAAACACTAAATTTTACTCAAAAGAAACCGCCCAAGACAGAAGCATCTTCTGAGTATCGTTATTCTGTGTCACCTTATGATACTGGCGACCGGCAAAATATAGCTTCTCAGCCTTCTGAGACACCTGATTCACCTTTGCCGATTCAGGGAGATAGTTTTATTGAAGAATCAAAGGAATTGGTCAATAAAGAGCCTATAATCGATAAGGCTGAAACAGTTATTCCGAACAAAACAGCTTCCAGCATTGGAGTAGAAAAGGTTCCTTTATTATCAACAGAATCGACGGATGCTATAATTGGCGTTGAGGGTTCAGTGTTCTCAACGGAACAAAAGGATCTGAAAGTCTTAAAAGAAAAAGTTTTACTTAAAGAAAGCGAACCAGTAAAAAAATTGGAAGAAGCAAATCTGACTCAACGCACTGAGCCTTGTCCAATTTTGAAAGCAGATCCATCTCTAAGCAAGACAACGCCAACTGTACCACCAGAAACGAGCGACAGCCAATTAGAATCAAAAAAGCTTATAGACAATAAGCTTTCCAGCATTGGAGAAACTGGCAGAACTGAAAATGAAGATATTGCCATCAAACTTAAACAATTAGATTCAAATGTTACTCTCGATTTATTAATCCCAAGTGGAACTTACATCGATGATACAATGACGATAGGTAAAGTGGTAAAAATCCATACCAAAAAGGCAACCTCTTTCTATGAATCTTTACTCAAGTCTATAGCAGATTTGATTCCTGCCCGATACCGGTACGTAGCAGATTTCATAGTATTTCTCTTTTGGGCCTTTCTCTTTATGACCTTCTTCAGGGTCTTTACCTTTATGGGATACGGTAGGGCGCTTCGTGGAAGCCTCTTTCTTGGGGGATTAGTCTATTTTTTTATGCCTGACTTTTCATCTGCAAGGATTGATGACATTTTTATCGGCATTCTTTTATCGATTATCATTCTCTGGGCCTACATTTCTTGGAAGAGGAAGAAAAATAGAGATAGAGTAGATGTACCTTAGATTTTGAAATCGGTTAAATGGTAGCGACACCGAACTCACAGAATCAAAGATTAGCTTTGATATCATTGATCAAATCCTTTGAATGTCAATTGCAATAAAAGAGGAGTAAATTGGAAAATAAACCGACACAAGAGAAAACTGCAACTAAGCAGCTAAAGAGTCCTCTGTGTTTGCCTTTTCATAGCTATAGAAGGCAAAGAACTAAAACAACTGGATACATGCTTTATTTAATTACGGTGGCAATAGGTTTTGCTGGATGGTATCTATGGAAGTGGTATGCATTACCAATTTCAATAGTAATTGCTGTCCTCTTTAGCAGCTTATATTCTATAATTGAAGCGAAACATATACAGAAAAGGACCGACTTAAATATTGATGGGCAAGAAATGGCCTTTAGCGACGAGAGTGCTGTAGCAAGTCTTGAACCAACTACTCGTGATCCAGAAGAATATCGTGCCTATATCGACTCATTGCCGGAAGATGAATCAGATGAAAAAAATTATGATGACATTTGGTCACGAGCTAAGAAAATTGAAGTTGTTGGGCCAGATTTTTTTGGACGGTATTCTATATATGTTGATCCAAAATCTAATGTGGCTATTTTCCTTCCAAAGTCTAATAAAACATTACATATTTTCATTGGTGATATTTATCGAGCAAACAGGTGGATAGTTTGTGATATAAAAGGTTTAAAGGTTATAGATAAGACTCCGCCAGAGGAAGCTTATCAATGGAAGATTAATCCAAGAGATATCTGGTATGGAGGGACAGGATTGACAGGATTGCCACCAGGTAAATCTGGTTATAAGGGGGAAGTTCTCTCCTTCGAAGATATTATTGATGAAATAAATGATGAATGGCTTGATATTAAAATTAAAGAATACATGCGGATGATGGGTTCTACATAGAATCTTAATTTATCGATAGCCGGAGATGATTTGGCAACAATAGGATTTACTTATTTTGACACTGGAAAAATAAGATATCTGTACTTAAAATGTCTTTGTATTACCCAAAATACGGCAAGAAATCGATGGTCTTAATAAGCCTGACTTTGGTGATGTAATTTTATTGACAAATACATCGATATTATTTACAATATTCTTAAAATAGATAGATCGAAAAGGCAAATCCGTTGAAAGGCGGGGACGCAAAGCCACGGGTCTAAAGCTGAAAAGCTATGATAGCCGGGCCGCCGAAGCTGCTTATTCCAGCCTTTGGGAGCGACTGCCCAAAGGCTTTTTTGTTTTAGAGTGCTTTCACCTTATTATCTTATAATAAAAATGTGTATGTAGGGAGTTGATAAAAAAAGAAGCAAATATTTGAAGAATTGTTTTTTTAAAATTCAACTTATTTTACCGTGGGGGTAAAAAATGAAATGAACCGCAGGTGAAAATTCAGTATTCATTCCTCTATGTAGTGGATAGAGGAACTAAATGGATTCGATGCCTCTATGGTGAAGAACGTCCGGTGGACCCCGGTCATAATGAACAAGCCTGGGCAAAGAACCGTAGAGGTCACTTTACCATGAACTAAACGTCTCGAAAATTTTATTCCGCTTTACGCGGGAACAAGAAAATTGAATTCGGACCGTAACCATTTAGGAAACTAAATGGAGCAAAGCCCTTGGTGTTTAATTTTGCCATGGAAAATACAACGATAGTGAGTTTATTGTGAACGATTATGCTAGCTCCTGTCAAATGAATGGGCAGTGGCTTTTTATTTTTAGAACTAATTCGAAAAGCCTTTAAGACTTATCCTATTAGGCTTTTTTAAACAACTCTTATGTATTACATCGTGGTATTTTTATGTTAAGAATTTGAGTGCATTTGCCGATATCTTAAAATAGGGATGGGAATTCTTATTTCTCTTTTAATTCCCTTGATTAACCCCTGAGGGATAGTGGGAGCTCTCAGGGGTTTTTTATTTTCTTAACAACCCGAAGTTCATTGTTGCAATATATGCAATTGGAGTTGATCAACCTTGGGTTTCCTACAGCAACCATCTACAGGATGATATAGATATGAGTCTCGCATTTGATTTTATTAAAGGGTTTTACTGCAATGAATGCCATACAGATATAGATCCAGAGAAACTTGAATCCGCAATTAGTGAGGCTTTATCAGACAGTTTAAAGGCAAAACGGAAAGATGGCGATATGGTAACTATTTCGATATGAGATCATCAATTCCAAACGTGCTACCCCTATCCATTACAACTTCACAGTATTTTCTCCTAATATAACCTAACATATCGTAAAAACTGTCAAAAGAAAGCAAAATTGTTGCCAATTATTGTCAAATCATTTTGGTATGCAACCCTCCAATATGGTCTAACTATTTGATATCTGATAAATAATCCATTTTTATTAAATAAGGATGTTAAAACTTGCACGATTTTTGCTTTAATAAACAATTAGAATGCTCGAGTACACGATTTGGGATGGAAGCTACATCCGCTTGGATAGAATGACATTGAGGGGAAAAAACAAATGTATCGAATAGTTGAGGAAAAACCTGTACAAAAAACCGATGAAAAACCAATCTACAAAAAGCTACCCGGGACTGTATTGTTTTTGATTCCGACAATCCTGGTAATCTTGCTTTTTGGGGCGATATTGGGAGCAATTGCGGGTTTTAAAAGTACACCAAAAATGCTTGAAAATGGCGCTGTTAATGTTGCAGCTAAAGACACCTGCGATAGACAAATAACTGAGAAGATTATTTTTAAAGTTCAGGTCCTTTCCTCAAAAAACCCTCTTGAATCAAATTCTACACTGTTTAAGGGTCTAAAAAATGTAAGGGAGTACAAAGACGGTGGTCTGTATAAATATACTATAGGAAACAAAAGAGACATACAATCAGCATCCGCATTACAATCAGAAATACGCAAGAAAGGCTTTAGCGATGCTTTTGTTGTTGCTTTCAAAAATGGAAAAAGAATACCCGTCAGAGAAACGCTGAGGCTTTTGAATTGATTAGTATATTTGCCGACAACGCAAATTTATACCAAGGCCTGTCAATAAATTGCATAGTAAATGAAAAATATTGTCTAACTGCCAATAACGGCTGTAATTCTCTAAAAAATTATTTTTACTCAGCGGGGATGTATGTTTAATGTTGAAAAGCGTGTGATTGCTTCGGAAAGCTATTATGCGGGGATGAGAGGGTCAGGGAGAGATCGAGCAACCCCTGCTAAACCTATATGTTAATGCTGCAGATGCCATGCCGGGAGACGGGAATCTTTTCTTAAAGACCCAAAATGTTATCCATAAGGATATGACTGGCAAGGCCAATGACCCAAAACCAAGAATTTGAAAATAAAAATTTCTTGTTAAAGTGGTGTTGATGAGAAAGATAAGATTTACAAGCATATATCTTTTTACCTTAGCTGTAGCGTTCTTTATTTTGGGGGCTTACGCAGAGTGGCATACTATCCCTCATAATGCTTTAGTTGAGAGAATAAATGATAAGCCGTCAGCCTTCTTGGATTATTTTAATCTTGTATTTTTCTTCTTAGGATTTTTAGCTCTTTGTTCGATTTATTTTGCAGAAAAGATGGAAGTAAAAATCCTTTCATTAGCTAATACGGACCTGCAAAAAATGATGGCTGAGCGCAAGCAATCGGAGGCGGCGTTGCGGGAGAGTGAAGAACGACATCGCTTGTCGTTAGAAGCCTCTCCAGATCCAATCGTGGTTTATGATATCCAAGGAAAAGTTTCTTATGTTAATCATGCTTTCGAGCAAACCTTTGGTTGGTCGAGTGACGAGGTTATTGGGAACCGTATTGATTTTGTTCCTCAAGAGAACTTGCCTGAAACTAAAGCTGCGATAGAAAGGATGCTTCAGGGTGAAAAGAACGTGGCATTCGAAACCAGACGTTTGACCAAAGACGGGAGGTTGTTAGACATCCAAATTAGCGCGTCTCGTTTTATAGATGGGAAGGACAAACCAGCCGGCAACATCGTGATCCTTAGTGATATCACCGAGCGCAAACGGGCAGAAGAGGAGAAAAGGAAACTCGAAGTACAACTCCAGCGAGCCGAGAAGATGGAGGCCATAGGCACTTTAGCAGGAGGGGTGGCTCATGATCTCAATAATATGCTCTCCGCTATTGTTGGTTATCCTGAACTGTTGTTAATGCAAATCCCGGAAGACAGTCCCTTAAGAAAGTCCATCTTAAGCATACAAGACTCAGGGAATAAAGCTGCTGCTATTGTGCAGGATTTGTTGACTCTGGCAAGAAGGGGGGTTGGTATTAAGGAGGTAGTTAACCTAAAATATATTATTCTTGAATATTTGAAAAGCCCAGAGCATGAAAAGTGTAAACTATACCATCCTGGGGTTGAAATAGAGACCAATATTGAATCAGATCTCTTAAACATCTCGGGCTCTTCTGTTCATCTGTCCAAAACTGTTGAAAATTTAGTCTCCAATGCAGCAGAGGCCATGCCCGATGGGGGAAAGATTTTCATATCCGCAGAAAACCTATACATTGACAGACCCATAAGCGGTTATGACAGTGTAGAGGAAGGTGAATATATTACCCTTATGGTTTCTGATACAGGCATCGGGATTTCTAAAAAAGATTTAGAGCGGATATTTGAGCCTTTTTATACGAAAAAGGTGATGGGAAGAAGCGGAACAGGATTAGGTATGGCGGTTGTATGGGGCGCATTAAAAGACCACAAAGGATATGTTGATGTTCAAAGCACAGAAGGAAAAGGAAGTACATTCACACTTTATTTTCCTGCAAGCCGGGAAAAAATGGCCAAAAAGGAAGGCATATTACCTGTTGAAGACTATATGGGCAAGGGAGAGTCAATTTTAGTGGTAGATGATGTAAAAGAGCAAAGAGAGTTAGCACTTACTATGTTGACTACATTGGGTTACTCAGCCCATGCTGTTTCAAGCGGTGAAGAAGCAGTTGAATATTTAAAAGAATACAGCGTAGATTTAATCGTACTTGATATGATTATGGATCCAGGCATGGATGGCCTTGACACATATAAGAAAATTATCAAATTGCATCTACGGCAAAAAGCAGTCATTGCAAGTGGGTTTTCTGAGACAGATCGCGTAAAAGAGGCTCAAAGACTTGGTGCTGGAGCATATGTAAAAAAACCGTATACATTGGAAAAAATAGGAATATCTGTTAGGGATGAGTTAAAAAAATAACAAATCCCAAATTTTCTCTTGAATCCATTAATTTAAGTTAAAATTTAACATACCCACACAAACTTACCGTGACTGGTATCGATTTCGCCAAATCATCACTTCAAAATCTGAGATAGCTGCAATAACGCACAGTTTTTTCCATCAAAATATTCTTTGTCGCATAACGATATCTGCAAAGGGAGTAAATCGCAGATCACTAATGGTGATCACAGCTTCGCTCAAACCTGTAATAAGAGAATATTATAGGCAAAAGAGCCATTTAGAACCAAGCCATCATTGGCTGAATTTTTGATTTGACATCCCAACACTCGATTTAACAATAACAACTCCCCACTCGCTCCTTAACTTTTTTTATTATTTTAAGATTTTTTTAAAAAAATTAATTCTTCGGGAACGTTGATGCAGAACATGCAGCGAACTAAACCTTGAACATTGATGAGTCGACGAAATAGGTATTTGGTTTCATCCAATATCATGCGTGGGAGATTGGTTTAATTGAAAATACTAATGGCCTTCTTCGCCAATACTTCCCAAAGAAATTGGACTTTCGAAAAATCAATGATAGGGGTATTGAACATGCAATGGAACGTTTAAACAATCGGCCAAGAAAAAATTTAGGTTTTGCAACACCCAATGAGATGTTCTTTAATGATATCAGCAACAAGGAAACCTTTGCAATTGTTATTTGAATTCACAACCAAAAAACGGCCATTTTTTGATATCTTTTTACAAATTATCAAATACTTAGCGTGGTCCGACCCCCAATAGATTACACCCATCCGCGGTATAATTCAACTTTCCGGATCGATCTGATGGATAAAATAAACGGAATTCTAGTTCAGCCGCACGAATTCCGTGGTCACCATGGCTCCGAATCGGGAGTCGTTGTTG
>JASFLX010000113.1:0-8948 GCA_050117895.1 Desulfobacterales bacterium
GAACGTGTGGGATCCATCATCGTGGCGACCGGTCTGGAGCCTTATGATCCCACTGAGCTTGACGAATATGGATATACAAGATTCGAAAATGTTCTCACCAGTCTTGAATTTGAACGCCTCATCAATGCCGGAGGTCCTACCAAAGGAAAACTGATTCGCCCCACAGACAGAAGACGTCCCAAATCCGTCGGGTTTATTCAGTGTGTGGGCTCACGTTCCGCCAGGAAAGGCAGCAGCTATTGCTCCAATACCTGCTGTATGAACACCATTAAAAGCACACTGGTACTCAAAGAACATTACCCTGATATTGACATAAAGGTTTTTTATATCGATATTCGTGCATTTGGCAAAGGATTCGAAGATCTCTTTATGCGCAGCCGTCGTCTGGGAGTGCATTACCTGAGAGGTTTGCCGGGCAACGTTGAAGAACTGCCGGATCACAGCATGCGGGTTGCGGTCGAAAATACGGTAACCGGCAGGCTGGAATTTTTCGATCTTGACATGCTCGTCTTGGCTCTCGGAATGAAGCCGTCCAAAAGTACCCGGCGGCTCCAAGAAATGCTGGGGCTTCAGCTAACCCCCGACGGTTTTTACCTGGAAGCTCATCCCAAGCTCCAACCGGTTGACGCGGCCTCTCGAGGAATTTTCTATGCAGGATGCGCCGAGAGCCCCAAGGATATCAAAGACAGCGTTACACAGGCTTCAGCCGCCGCCGTCCGTGCCATTCGCCTGATGCATAAAGGAGAAATCTACACGGAACCTATTACTTCGGAAATAGATCCCGAAAAGTGCAATGCTTGCGGCAAGTGTGTTGAAATTTGTCCCTACAATGCCATTACCAAAGGTATCAGAAAAAAGACGCCTTGTGTCGTGAATACGGCGGCATGCGCCGGCTGCGGCACTTGTGCTGCGGAATGCCCTTATGACGCCATTGTTATGAACCATTTTACAGACGGTCAAATTAACCATCAAATCGATTCCATGCTCGAAAAAAGCTCGCGAGAAAAAATTCTGGTGTTTGCCTGCAACTGGTGCTCATATGCCGGCGCGGATTACGCGGGGGTCTCACGTCTTCAGTATCCCTCAAATGTTCGGATTATCCGGACCATGTGCTCCGGCCGGGTTGACGAAAAATTTATCTTTAACGGTTTTCTTAACGGTGCGCCGGTTATCCTGGTCAGTGGATGTCATATGGGTGACTGTCACTATATTGATGCCAACCGCTGGACCGAGAAAAGAGTTAAAAAGATTCGAAAAAAAATGGAGAAACTGGGAATCCGCCTCGAAAGGCTCCAGCTCGAATGGATCAGTGCGGCAGAAGGGAGTCGATTTACCGAGATAATGGGAAGGATGGAAAGACTGCGTCAAAGCGTTTCCATTCAGGAGATTTCAGAAACAATTGAGATACTAGAAAATCGGGAAAAAATGACCCAAAACTGAATAATAACAAAGATTTTAAAGGATTTACTCCATCCCCTTAAATCAACCCCGCCGGCAGCATTTCCTTTCCAATTCCAATCTATTTTATTACCTTAAAGGAACGGGTGAACTTTTTTAGTATATAGGAGAAAGACATAATGGAAGACTGGGTCCAACAACTCCAAAACAGCGTTAACACCCTTGATAGACTGAAAGCGGTTGTCAATGTCACCCCAGACGAAGAAGAGGCCATATCGACTCTTAATACGACATGGGGAACCACCCCTTATTTTGCTTCTTTAATGGATCCGGATAACCCGGGTTGTCCCATACGCAAACAGGTTATCCCTTCCATGAAAGAAACCGAGAATCGATATGGAATGCTAAATTACCTGATCTGGGAAGAAAACCGCGATACCGAGGAGATCAGACCCGACTGTATTGCCAGGCAGTATCATGACCGCATCGCCCTTACCGTTACCGATGTCTGTGCAAATTACTGCCGTCATTGTTTTCGTAAAGAGCTTGTGATTGATCGAGAGCTCAAGCTTCGTTTTGATTTGGAAGAGGGTATTGCGTGGATTCGTGAACATGAAGAGATTCGGGATGTTCTCATTACCGGCGGTGACCCTTTTATACTTTCAGACCAAAAAATTGAATACCTTATCCGAAAGTTGAGAGAGATCTCTCATATAGAGATGATTCGCTTTGGAACACGAACACCCATTGTTTTGCCTCATAGAATTACCGACGGTCTTAAAAAGGTTCTGAGGAGTTATCATCGGGTGCCCATTTGGGTGAACACTCAATGTAATCATCCCAAAGAAATTACGGATAAGACGGCACGGGCGGTTTTTGATCTCTTGTCCTGCGGAGTCAACGTGGGCAACCAGGCGGTCTTGTTAAAAGAAATCAATGATGACGTAAAGACTTTTAGGGAGCTGCACCAGAAGCTTTTAGCGGTTCGCATCCGGCCTTACTATGTGTTTTACTGTGAGCCGGCACCGGGAATCGATCATTTCCGGACACCGATTGAAAAGGGGGCTGAACTTATTCGAGATGCACTGCGGGGTCACACCACAGGTCTGGCTCAGCCCATGTATGTCATTGCCACAAACATCGGTAAGATTCCTTTAATGCCGGATTATTACATCGTGGAAAAGAATGAGAAAGAATATATCCTGAAAAATTATCAGGGGATTTATACAGCCTGGCCGAATATGCCGGAATCCTGATAACGACAAGCTATTGGTTTGGAAGGAAGGGAGTAAGATCCTGGATGTACTCTGTGAGTATTTTGAAGCCGCCGTCCGTTAATACAGAAATTGCTTTTTCCTTATCTTCAAAAGCCACCCTCATAATGAGCTGATAAATGCCCGGGAATTTTTTTACCGGCCAGGTCACCAAACTTTGGATACTGATCTGCTGATCCTTGAGAAGTCTCGAAACCTCGGCCACAACTCCGATACGGTCTTTAACCAGAACGATGAACCGCCCACTTCCCTCATCTACGCCGATGGCACGCAGCAGCACCTCCAAAACATCGGTTGTCGTGATGATTCCTACGAGCTTTTCCGCTTCCATGACGGGCAGAGCACTGATCCGGTTTTCCTGCATGATTAGGGCGGCCATTTCAATGGTAGTGTCGGGTGATATGGTGATGATTTTTTTTTTCATGATCATTTCAACGGTCAACTGAGTCAACAGGTAATTCAACTCATGAACGCTGAGAGTTGTGGCTGGAGAGGCCCAGCTTTGCTTTACATCTCTGTCCGAGATCAAACCCAGTAATTTCTCATTTTCATCGACTACCAGAAGGTGGTTAATCTTTTTTTGTTCAATAATGTCTTTGGCTTTTATTATGGTTGTATCTGGGGAAACCGTCACAAGATATGTATTCATCACGCGACCCACGTACATAGAGGCCACCTCCTTTGCGAGATAAAAAAAGCTTTAAAAAAATAAATTATACTCGTTTTTGGTGCGGAAGGAAAGAAAAATTATTTATTCAGTTCGACGTTGTTTAGACAAAATCGTCCTTCTTCAGCATAATCGATGGCTTGGAAAACACTTTCTTTTTCATACAAAGCCTGGTGACATTGTATGGCCTGTAATATTTCACAATCTTTGGCGCATTTCTCTTTAGGCTGATTTTTCTTTTGACAATTTGCACATGGAGAAGAGATCATTGTGCCTCCTTCTGTTATGCTATTTTAATAATGAAAAACCATTTCCTTTAAAGCTAGATGATAAATATTTTGCCGATCTGACTGTAAAAATAAGAAAAATTTTATTTAAAAATACTGTTGCGGTTACTGAGTTTCCTCGGTTGTCTTTTTTTGCTCCTGAAAAACTTCACAATTCTTACACCAATTACGCATTTTCCCTTTCCTAAAAATTTCAATGCAAACTTCACGATAATATTGCATTTTTGGATCTTTAGGACATGTTATAAATGTTTTGCCCATCTATTCTTTCCTTAATCTTTATAATAATTTCATAATTATTAGTATGTTAAACAAATTTTAGACGTTAATATAAAATAAAGTGTCTTGTGTGTCAAGGAAAAAGATACCACAATATATTGAGGTGATTGTTAAAATTTCGGTTCAGCAGTTCAAGTAAATTTGTTCCGCGTTACATTCCGGGATTCTGTGGATAATTTATTGAGATATTACATTTTTAAATTGTATAATAGAAGGATGTGAGATGCGAGAAAACCCTTGCATCGGGCAGAGAACAATTGGAGATAGTAAAAATAATCGTAGGTTTATGCCGGAGCCATTATTTTTCGATTCTTTTAACGGCCGGTTCAATCGTTAACCAGCGTTTTACTTTTTGGGCGATTCTCTTTAAAAGCCATTCCTGGGCATCCGGACTCGCTTTGTCTGCTATTTGATCAGCGAGCGTAACATCACCCGCCTGGTACCGCATATACACTTCACTCATATGCATCTCTAAATCTTCAGACAAATATTTCGCATAAGCCAGGGCAATTTGCCAGTGAGCAAAAGTTCCTGATTGATCATATTTTTCTACCATGGGTTGAGAATGACCCATTTTTGACTCCAGTCTGATAATAAAATGTATGGTTTCCGGGAGACGCAGCCACTGGGGGGCGGATTTGTTTTTGGGACGCCCCACAGCCTTCCAAAAATCTGTTAAGCAAAGGAGATCGTTCTTTACATTAATTTTTTGACCTTGGTAGTTGAGATTAAATTTTTGATAAACCATGATTTTCCTCTTTTGGCGGATTTAATTTTACGATCACATCATATTTAGTATATATAAAGCTCAGGTGTCAAATAGGGAATGTTATCTGGTTTGACACCCAAGCGCTGCTATTATAACCTAAATGATTATCCAAGGTATGGAAAGGAGTTAAACATGCGTAAAAGAATTTTGATTTTACTGATACTACCGTTTGTTTTTTGGGCATGTAAAGAGAATTTTCTCAACCTAAAAATCCGCTTCAATCAGGTTCAAGGACTGAAACACGGAAACCGGGTCATTTTTGAGCAGAATCATATTGGCACCGTCAAACGGCTTTTTTATTCAGATGACGGTTATTTCATTGTAGATATTGCCATAAAAAAAGAATTTGTTCATACCGCTACGGAGTATTCAAGGTTTTCCATCATTACGGATCCCCAAAACCAGGAGAAAAAGGCCGTTGAGATGATACAGATCCAAAGCGGGGGGAAGGTTTTGCATAATAATGCCGCCGTAGAAGGTTCTACCGAAACGTCAATCCTTTTCCAGAAGCTTTTTGGTGGAATTGAGAACGGACTTAAAGATTTAGAAAAACAGTTTGAGCAATTCTCCAAAGACTTAAAAAGCATTCCGGAGACGGAAGAATTCAAAAATCTCGAGGACGAATTGAAGCGGTTGGCAGAAGAGATGAAACGATCCGGTCAATCGGTTCGGAAAAAGATAAAGGAAGAATTCTTGCCGCAACTCAAAAAGGAGATGGAAAAACTCAGAAAACGGCTGCATGAATTCGGCCGTGAGGATGAGATGAAACCTCTTGAAGTCGAATTGGAAAAAATTCAAAAAATATAACGCCATAAATTCGTGAGAAACAAAGCGAACGCTCCACAACGGCGCATTTCTGAACCGAAATTAAAAACGTTTGCCCTGTCATGAGAAATAAGAAACCTTGCATGAGGAAAAAGTAATATGATATGCTATAAATTCAGTACATAACAGAAAACAAGGTTGCCAAAATGACGGATAAAGTTTTTATTTACAAAGATAATAAGGCGATAATTATTTGCCCGAAATGCGAAAAATCAAAGGTTATAGACGTATCCGAAAAATTCGGTTCTAAATACCGGGTCCGGTTGGAGCACGAATGCAGCTGCGGATATGTGTATGCTGGTCTTTTGGAAAGGAGAAAAAGACATAGAAAAATAGTTGATCTTTCGGGCACTTATATTTGTTTTAATTCCGGAGAGCAAGAAGCTAAGGGATCAATGACTATACAAGATATCACTCGCGCCGGATTAAGTTTTAAGCTTGACGAGAGTGCAAATCAAAAATTTAATAAAGGTGACAAACTGTTATTGGAGTTTCACCTGGACGACAAATCGAAATCTTTAATCAAAAAAGAGGCGGTTATATGCAATATTCGCGGTCCTTATATCGGTGTTAAATTCTCTTTCGTTGATCTTTATGACCGGGCTCTTGGAATGTATATGTTTAGCTGACCCCTGATCCTAATAACCCCCATAGCAGGAGACCGTTTAAAAAAAATTAATAGTTGAGGGTAAATATGGATGTTAAAGAACGGCTAAAGAACTTGTTAGAAACGGCAAAGCTTTATCGAACCCAGGGATTATTATTTGAAGCCAAGAGGAAATACGAAGATGCATTAGCCTTAATTCAGGAATCCGGGTTGATAAAAGATGCACAAAATCTGATAGATATTATTTCAAAAAAAATTAGTGGCGTAAAAAAAGATATTGAAAAAATAGAAAAGCAACCCACCTTGCCTGAAGTATCGGAAAAAGTTCAGGATGTTATTAAGAAACTGTTCTCTGATACAACCGGAAAAGACGAAGACTCGGTAGCTCTGGAAGGCGCCATAACACTGGCCAAATTCGGTCAGTTCGACAGGGCGTTAAAAGATTTAAACGAATTATTGAAAAACGATTCTGTCCGAATGAATGCGGCTAAAAATATTTTGCGATGTCATATGGCACGAACTTCCATAGAAGATGCTGTTGCTCAATTTCAGAAATGGCAGTCAACGGATATTTTTACCCAGAATCAATTGGTAACCATACGCTTGTTTCTTGAAGTTTTTCGTTTCGACAACTTTAAAGACAATATTTCCCTGCAATTAAAGAATCCCGAACATGTAGAAGAGCTTGAGATAACAGATGGCGAGATTCCCGATATCTGTTCCATGATAATCACTTTGGACAAGGGGCACCTAAAAGGAGTGACATTTATTCTTGATGTCCGTTTTCAAATAGGAAACGTCATCACTTTATTCATTGAAGAGCACAAAGAAGAATTACTGGAAAGTTTTGAAGTCGGCAAGTCAATTGATAATCTTCAGTTTAATACCACGATTGCCGTATTTAAAGGTAAAGGTGTGGTTGCTGAAAAGATAAGGATGGATTCCGGATCAAGGGAGGGAGATTACAGAGTCGATATACAGGTTATGAGTCTGTAATTGTTGATAAAAATGATTTGTTACAAAGGTCTCTTTTTAGGAATTCATCCATATGGTATGCTTAATGTTTCTGTGATGTCTTGTTTTTACCCTTACCTTTATTGCTTGTCACCTGACAAGAATCTTTCAGTCAGGTGGAAATGCCTAATTTTGGAAGGATATAAGCCTGCAAAAGATACCAGACTCCTACAATTATTACCAAACCGATAATTTCTTTCATTTTTTTATCTCCCTTAGTCGACAGGTAAGCAATTTCTCTAAATGCGGACGACCGCATTTAAAAAAAACAGGGGTTACAAGTGACGGTTTACATAATCACGTGCATGTGATACCGCCTCTGTGATTTCTTTTAAGTGGTTCAGATCTTTTCGGTTCATAAAAATTTTTTTTCTATCAGGTCCGACAGTGCTTCAATCTCTTCCAAGCCAAATGTGGGCACGTTTACTCTGATATCCGTATCTGTAACGAAGGCGATGAAGGTTTTATCATCATTGCACAGCGGCTTTTTGTTTTTATGGGAGCGATATACTTCTATTTTGGGTCTGTTTTCCTTTTTGAACCCTTCCGTGATAACGAGATCCACGTCATCAAAATATTTTTCAATGCTTTCCAGCTGCACGGAACTTTTATCTTTTACCATGACGATTCTTTCCCTGGAAGCAACAATGACCGTATCCGCACCGGCTGTTTTGTGACGCCAGCTATCCTTTCCTTTTTTATCCATATCAAAATCATGAGAGGCGTGTTTAACCGTCCCCACCCGGTATCCCCGTTTTTTAAGTTCTGGAATTAGCTTTTCGATCAGTGTGGTTTTCCCGGATTTGGATTTTCCCACAATAGAAATAACAGGCAGCATGGCAAACACCCTTTTTTAATAATCCTTAAGAGGTTACAACGAGTCGTTTGGTTTGAAAATTAAGTTGTAAAAAGTGTAATGTCAAGATAAACACGAAACTTTATTAACAATATGTTAACACGCTGTCATAGCGCACATTCATTCTTGACTCTCAAGTCTCATTTTTCTAAACTTTTTTAACGGGCAACAAAATCATGTTGGGTTGTTATACAAGGTTCAGCGGCGGACTAAAAAAAGAAATTTTTATATTATTAAGGTGATGTAATGAAAAGTTTGTGGAACGATAATGTGGCAAAAACTTTCACCAGTGATCCGTTGCAATTGCGAGTTTATACTTCCCGATTATTGGGTCAGGAACCCGGATTAATTTTACATGGCGGAGGAAATACCTCTGTAAAAACCAGGGCAAAGAATTTTTTTGGGGACAGTGAAGAAATTATTTTTGTTAAAGGAAGTGGTTATGATCTGTCTGAGATTCAGGCGAAAGGGTTTGCGCCTCTCAGATTGGAAGAGCTCAAACGAATGGTTACACTGGAACGGCTAGCAGATACGGATATGGTCAGGCTTCAAAGGTTGGCAATGACCGATCCTACTGCCCCCAACCCTTCCATTGAAGCTATTTTACACGCTAATATCCCTTTTAAATATGTTGACCACACCCATGCGGATGCGGTTGTAACGATAACAAATAACAAAAGCGGTGAAGCGCTGATTCGTGAAATCTATAAGGACCGGGTTCTTATTGTGCCGTATATCAAGCCGGGATTTAGGTTGGCAAAAAAAATATACGAGATGACTAGAAATGGAGATTGGAATAAATTCCAAGGTATGATCCTTATGCATCATGGTGTCTTTACTTTTGCAGATGATGCTCAAACCAGTTATGAAAGGATGATATATCTGGTTTCACTCGCAGAAGATTATCTTCAAAAAAAAGGCGCACTGGACAATGTTGCGAAAGCGGATTCCAAAGAGGATTTGCTCACATTA
>JASFLX010000114.1:0-8911 GCA_050117895.1 Desulfobacterales bacterium
CGAATGTCCAAGCTGAATCGGAAGACCATCTGAAAATGTTGAAAATAAGCTATATTGACAATGGCTCCGGGATTTCAAAGGAGAATCTTGGGAATATTTTTGATCCTTTTTATACCACCAAGGAACCCGGGAAGGGGACAGGACTCGGTCTTTCGGTATGTTTTATGATCATCCAGGGAATCGGTGGAAAAATTCAAGCAAGGAGTGAAGAAGGCAAGGGTTCGACCATAAACATATACCTTCCCTTGACCACCCAAGCGGCGAATGGGGGAATGGGCAAAGAAAATTTGGATGTGAATGATGGATAATAAAATTACCAATAAGAGTAAAGCTTCCCAAAAACGTTTGCTGATCATAGATGATGAAGAGAACATGCGCCACATGCTTTCGTCTTTACTCAATAAATCCGGTTACCGTGTGGATACAGCATCTGATGGCGCGGATGCTCTTGAGAAGGTTGACCAGACATTATACGATTTTATCCTCTGTGATCTTAAGATGCCCAATATGAATGGAATGGAATTTTTTGAAACGGCAAGGGATAAGCTATGGGCCACGACGGTAATTATGATGTCAGCGTATGGCAACATCGATACGGCTGTTGAAGCCATGAAAAAGGGAGCGTATGATTTTATATCGAAACCGTTTAAACCTGATGAAGTTCTTCTTACCCTTAAAAAGGCTGAAGAACGGGAAAGTCTAAAGAGAGAGAATCTTTGGTTAAAAGAACGAATTCGAAAAATTCAAGAAAATTATTGTTTTGGCAGCATGGTCGCTAAAAGTAATGCCATGCTGGATGTATTCAAGCTGGCCGAAAAAGTGTCCCAATACAATACCACGGTGTTAATTTATGGCGACAGCGGAACCGGGAAAGAGCTGATCGCAAGGGGCATCCATTTTGCGGGGCAAAGAGCAAAAAAACCTCTGGTTCCCATTAACTGTGGGAGCATTCCTGAAAATTTACTTGAAAGTGAACTTTTTGGTTATAAAAAGGGAGCTTTTACCGGTGCGGACGGAGATAGAAAAGGCCTTTTTGAAGAAGCGGACGGCGGAACCATTTTTCTTGACGAGATTGGCGAATTGCCCCTGTCTTTACAGGTTAAACTCCTGCGGGTGTTGCAGGAAAATGAAATCAGATCGGTGGGTGATTCAAAAACAAAGAAAATAGATGTTCGGGTAATTGCCGCAACCGCCAAAGATCTTGAAGAGGAGGTCAATAAGGGTATATTTCGCGAAGATTTATTTTTCAGACTGAACGTGTTATCGATCAAGTTGCCGCCACTCAGCAGCCGGCCGGAGGATATCCCTCTTTTATGTCAACATTTTATTGACCGGTTCAATATAAGTCTGGAAAAGGGAATAAAAGGGATAACGCCTGCTGTCATGTCCCTTCTGCTCAAGCATAGTTGGCCGGGAAATGTCAGGGAACTGGAAAATATGATCGAAAGGGCTGTAGTGCTTGCAGAAGATACGATTCTTTTGCCGGAACACTTTCCGCCTGGACTTGGGGCGGAATCTGATACAGATAATATGGACGATTTATTCGAAGGATATTCCCTGAAGGCAGCCCAGAAGATTCTGGAAAAAAAACTGATTACCCGATCGCTTAAGGCAACCGCCGGCAACCGAACTAAAGCTGCCAAGATGCTTGAAATCAGCCATCCTTCATTGTTAAGCAAAATCAAGACGTATAATATCTCAATTTAATTCTTTCATTCTATCTATAATTCGGGACCGGCCTTGGTAGAAATTCAAGGCAAGGGTTTTTACAACATTATCCACATTTTCCGAATAAAAAGCTTTGGCTTTGCTGTCCCCTACACCGAGATTTTCCTGTATGCCGCGTACCGCGGAAAGCGTCGTATATCCCAGATCTTTAAGCTTCTCTGAGCAAAATTCGACAAAAGCTGCGGTATACAGATAATTCAGGGCCTTTTTGCTACTTTCGATATCTCGGGTTACCATAACGTAACCCATTACTTCGTATAAAAGCTCTATCCAGCGTTGCTGCGAGATCGACATCAGAACAATTTCATCCGTCTTTGCATTTATGGAATCCGTCAGGATTTTATGGTTGCGGATAATTTCCTCATAGGAAGTAGGCCGGAGCACCTTTTCTATATCAGTTTTGAAATCATCAAGTTTAGTGGACAGGGCTTCTCTCTTTACATCAATATTAAAAACATTTGTGGTTCCCGGATTAATAAAATCGATATTTGTGCGATCGGAATCCCAAACAACGATTTTCTTCAGCGGAACATCATGTTCGAGGCGATGGGTAATTCTTCTGTCTAAATCTTCATAATATAGTATTCTTTCCAAGGCTGCGCCGATGACCTGCCCGGGCATAATGCTGAGTTTGGCGTCATCAGTAACGTCATGTAGTTTGGCACCCAGATAAACTTCATATATTCGGGTAGTTGGATCGGCGATATTATCAAACGTGGTGGCGATATCCGTGCCGTAATTTCGACGGGCATCATTCCAGTTTGCAATGCGCTCTTTAGCCACAGCACCCGCACTGAGCATAATGTCACCGGAAATACCTCCGGGCACGTAACTTCCCATAAGTGTTGTAAGGGGTCCAACCACATTGCGTGTCAGGGAAGCATCCACAATGTGGCGCGCGTAGCGGGCTGTTACAAAAAAATCCTCGCCGGGGTAATGTTTTTCATGATGCTCAACTACTTTTTTGTAAACTCGTTGCCACGGAGTCATATCATTACGTAAATCACCGTCCAGCAGAAGGATGGCCTTTGCTTGGGTGGGCTCCATTTCTTCAAAGATCATTTTAAACGCATTACCTTTGCCCGGCGAAAAATGAGCGCTGTCGTATCCTTCGTGGGGACCGGTATAAACCAGTACATTTTTTCTTTCTTGCTCGGTAAATTCATGCAAAGCTTTTTTTGCACCGGCTATTGCAGCCTCAATATTGGAAGTATCGTTGCTCTTATCGTTATAGGTGCCGTCCGCTATGATAACAGCGACTCGGTTGTCGTAAAACACGTTTCGAATACCTTCCAAATCCCGGTATACCAGGCTGCCAATATTATCTTCGCAATGAAAAGTAGGGTGGCCGATAATTATTTCAGGATCAAATTCGGCCAGTATTTTTCCGAGGGCTCCTCTGGGCGGTTTTGCGATACCTTTGAGAATATTTTTTTCTTCCTGCTTAATAAATTCATGCATATTTTTAAAAATTTTTCAGTAGGGTATTAATCATCGGGTATTGGGCAATTAAACACCGGCAATATGTTATCCATATGGTTTTAATAAGCGCCTAACATGCATATAAGGCCAAATATTGTATGTTAAGGAATCAAATTATACTTGGCCGTTAATTTTATCCCTTAACTTCCCTGAACATTTAAATGTGACAACTTTTCGTTCCTTCAATATCAAGTCATCACCGGTAGCAGGGTTTCGCCCCCTTCTCTTTTTCTTTTGCTTTACACAAAATTTTCCAAATCCTGAAAGAAGGACATCTTCACTTTTTTCCAGCGTACTTTTAATTATTTCCAATAGAGTTTCGATGATCTCAACGGATTTTTTCTTTGTAAAGCCCAGTTCGTGTACTTTTGAGACAATATCGTTTTTAGTTAATGCCATGGCACCTCCTTAAGTCATATTTTTGGTTTTCATCGGGTTTAATTTCCTCTTAAATAAACGGATATCAATCTTTATTCTGCCTTGACTTTTCGCTCTTTACAGGATCAAGGTTCCCGATTTTTTTAATTATGTTATTGATGTTTTTCATAATCTCATCAATTTCAGCTTTTAACTTTATGTCATCGGGATCATTCATGTCGATTTCTCCAAAAAAAAGACATTAACAATAACTATCTGTCTTATGTCATCGGTATGCTAAAATGGATATGTATGTCAAGATGATTCATGTAAAAATTAGTTATAGTATTGTCGGAAGTAATCCTTCGGCAATATCGAAATGATTGCCGATATCCCTTCGCAAATCCAACCGGTTTCCCTCTGGGTTTTCACGGGGTATGACCCTGATTTTGCCATTTTCAAAGGCGGTCAATATTTTTTGACGAAGACGTTTTGCTGCTTTTGCTCTGCTTTCTCCGGGTTTAACGGTTGAATTAACATTACAGTATATCACACGGCTGCCGTCTGATTTAAAACTTTCTTCTTCATCTGAATATGTCATGGCAGATGGGATAACCTGTATCTTTTTTTTCTTCAAGTAGGCGAGATCAATATCGACCAATTCTCCTTTAGTGCAGGACCAGGGATACCCTTTTTGGTTTTGAGGGCCTCCGTAACCGGTAACCAGGGCGACGCAGATAGAAATTTGGTCGGACCTCACTTCCGGGGTTACCTCATCCAGATTTCCTTCAATTGTTGCCTTAATTAAGGCCCCGAGGTTTCTTATTCTTCGGATAATGGGCTGCCATTCAGGTTCAGGAGGCCGAATATTGATTTCACAGACTCGAACCCTTGTCGGAGTCATATTGTGGTCAAAAGATAAAAAGCAGCCAGGATATATCAAGCAAGGACGTAACATATTTTTTTCTTTCAAGGCTTTTATCAGAGGTTTAACAATATCCTTGGCCGCCATTTCGAACAGGTCGGGCGTTTCCATGGGATGCGGTGATATGCTCCCCATTCCACCGGTAATCGGATTGTCCTTACTGGCAGGTCCGGGAAAACGTTCCGGATAATCCATGGAGGTGGGAAGAATTTGAAAATTACCGTTTTTATCAATAAGAATAATAAAAGAAATTTCGACCCCTGACATTCTGGATTCTATCAGAAGCGGCCATTCTGATTTTTTACCGAACCGTCGTTTATAGCTTTTACCATAATCTTTTATCAAGATATCATATACCTCTTTTATCTCCCAGGAATTTAAAATGATACGGGAGCCTTTTCCTCCGGCACTATATGGATACTTCAGAACAGCCCCACCATATAGATCTAATAGAATTAGACAAGTCCTCAAAATTTCGTCATAATTTCTGGCATCCACGGCATACCACTTATCCGCAACAGGAATATTATATTCATGGCAAAGACGTTTACAGGCTATTTTGTCGCCTTCGATAAATGAATTTTTGCTGGTGAATCCAATAATATGATCTGAAAGACCGACCTCCTCCATTTGGTCTAACAGACCATCGAGCAATAAATCTTCAGGCATCGGAACAGCACAATTAATGGAGCCGTTTTTAAGGGCGTCAATAATAGCAGAGGCATATGCCTTTTTGGAATTATCCGCTGTGGGGATAAATGTCACCGGCCATTGCATTGACATTGCAAACGGAGGCATGGCCGGCATTCCTCTAATCACCACTCCCTGAAAATCATTCTGATAGTTCTCACTTGTTGCGGTTGAAGTGACCACAGCACTTAGAAGGGTTCTTCCATCGGTTCCGGCAAATCCTATTTTATAACTCACAATCACTCCTTTTTTGCTCAATTTCTGCGCCTGCCCCGTGAAGTGGGAAGCTTATCTCTTCGGGGCGGTTAAAATTTTGACCTTTCTTGAACTTAAATAAAAATTTACATTTTTCAAAGGTCTCATGAATTCACTTTTACGAATTCATTATGTTTCTATACGATCACTTTTCAATAGAGTTGGAAACGAGGTTGCCAGGGTATAAACGCCGGTTGCACAATGATCCGAATTAAGCTATAGCGGTTTGCAAAAAGCCTTACTGGAAAGGCATGAAGAAAAAAGTTGCCTTGAACAGCCTAAATTTGGAGCCGACGGGCGGATTCGAACCGCCTACCTGCTGATTACGAATCAGCTGCTCTACCAACTGAGCTACGCCGGCACAGTAAAAAAATACCTACTTTGTTTATGAATCAAAATCAAGAAAAAATATCAATTAGACAATTGATTGATCGTATTCCCGACAACGATTGTCGCCTGAATTGTACGGGACTGTCGGGATCTGAGCAGGCATATTTTGTGTCCAGGTTATGCACGGCACATAAAGGGTCTGTTGTTGTGGTCGTTCCTTCAACAAAAGATGCAGAACAGCATATGGAGGATCTGAGATTTTTTTTAGGAAAAAACGAATTTCCCCTGGTTTATTTTCCTCCGTATAATATTTTACCTTTTCAACATCTTTCCTACCATAACGAAACCGCAGCCAAGCGTATCAGATCTCTGTACCGTTTGGTCGCGGAGGATGTTCCGAAAATTGTGGTTACCACCGTTAAAGCTTTACTGCAACGGATCATCCCAAAACAGGAACTATGTGATTATGTGGAACTTGTTATGGTGGGAGAAGAGATCGATCGGGACCTGCTGGTCGAAAAACTGATTTCAGGCGGTTATGTTCGATCGGCAATCGTGGAGGAACCCGGAGATTTTTGTGTTAGAGGTGGTATTCTGGACATTTTTTCATCACGGTATTCAAATCCGCTGAGAATCGAATTGTTCGGAGATACTGTGGAATCTTTAAGGTTTTTCTCGGTCGCAAACCAGAGAACCATCAAAAATGTTCAGGAGGGAGTTATTCTTCCGGCCCGGGAGGCTGTATTAAAGTTGGAATGTATCGAACAGATCGTAGGACGTATACGGGAGCAGGCTTCTCTGTTGGATCTCCCGATAACAAAGGTCAGAAGCCTGATTGATCAGATCAGAAATGAGCGGGTGTTCCCTGGGATCGAAGGCCTGATTCCACTCATTTATCCGGATCTTCATACGTTCTTTGATTATATGCCGGGTCATGCACTTTTTATTCTAAAAGAACCGGCTGAACTGGAGAAGGCTGCCGATCAATCACAACAACAGGCATCGAATTGTTTTGTTTCCGCATGCAATGATACCCGACTATGTGTTGAACCGGATCGACTTTATCTCAAGTGGTCAGATGCAAAAAATATTTTAACAAAAAGAAAGTTGCTGACGGTTAAAAAACTTGCCGTGTCAAAGGGCTTTCTTGATAACGGTCAGGCTTCCCGGACATTTAATTTTATCGTTAAAGACAACATGGATATCAGTCTGGAACTTAAGCGCCGCAGGGAAAAGGCTCTTTTTTCCCCACTGGCAAACTGGATCAATGATCAAAAAAAATCTGGATGTGCCGCACTTGTTGTTTGCAAAACCAGAGTCCAGGGCCAAAGAATGAAATCACTTTTAGTGCCATACGGTATCCATCTCAGGTTTATTGACGATTTTTCTAATGTCGAACCGGGGGGAAACCAGGTATATGTGTGCACGAGCCAGGTTTCTTCAGGTTTTGTTTGGCCTGCCGAATCTCTGGCTATCATTACAGACACTGAAATATTCGGGTCAAGACATCGCCCGAGAAGAAAACAGATACAAAAGGTTGAAACTGAGCTGCTTGCATTTGAAGATTTAAAAAAAGGGGACCTTGTCGTTCACATTGAACACGGAATAGGGCAATATAACGGTCTGGTAAAATTGAGACTGAACGGGTCGACCAATGATTTTCTTTTGATTGTCTATAAAAATGAAGACAAGCTCTACCTGCCTGTGGATCGCATGAGTATGGTTCAGAAATACATTGGTGTGGATGGTATCGAGCCTGTATTAGATAAAATGGGCGGCAAATCATGGGATCGGATCAAAGCCAGGGTAAAAAAATCCGCGGAGAAGATTGCCGGAGAACTCTTGAAACTTTACGCCGAGCGCAAGATAAAGCAGGGCCATGCGTTCAGAGACGTAGATACTGATTTTTTCGATTTTGAAGCCGGTTTTCCTTACGAAGAGACATCAGACCAGATTACCGCCATTGAAGACGTTCTCAATGATATGAAAGCATCCATTCCAATGGACAGACTGGTATGTGGTGATGTGGGATATGGTAAGACTGAAGTGGCGTTGCGCGCATCGCTTATGGCGGTCAGTGACGGGAAACAGGTTGCCGTGCTTGTGCCGACCACTGTGCTTGCAGAACAACATTTTGCCACGTTTTCCGGCCGTTTTGAGCGCTACCCGGTTAATATTGCATGTTTGAACCGATTCCGTTCCATAGGAGAACAGCGCAAGATTATCGGTGACCTGCAAGCCGGTAAGATCGATATTGTTATTGGAACTCACCGGCTGCTTCAGAAAGATGTAGAATTTAAAGACCTGGGACTTCTGGTGCTGGATGAAGAGCAGCGTTTCGGCGTCAAACACAAGGAGAGGCTGAAAAAAATAAAAAGTACAATGGATGTTCTTGCCTTAACAGCGACGCCAATTCCAAGAACGCTCCACATGTCCTTGATGGGAGTACGGGACATAAGTGTAATTTCAACTCCACCCGAACATCGCAAATCTATTATCACCTATATTTCTGAAATAGATGATGCTATTATTTTGGAAGCCATACTCAATGAGTTAAACAGAAGCGGCCAGATATTTTTTGTTCATAACAACATTCACAGTATTTGGGCCATGGCAAAGCATTTGCAGGAACTGGTACCCGGGGTCCGGCTTGATGTGGCCCACGGTCGTATGGATAATGATGCGCTGGAGCATGTAATGCTTCGTTTTATGAATAAAGAGATAGACTTGTTGGTCTGTACCTCTATAATAGAATCAGGTCTTGATATTTCTTCCGCCAACACCATATTAATCAATCGGGCGGACAGATTCGGACTGGCTCAAATTTACCAATTACGGGGTCGTGTGGGGCGGCTTGATGAACAGGCCTATGCGTATCTTTTTATACCCAACGAAAGCACATTGACTAACGATGCCAGAAAACGTCTGAAGGTATTGATGGAACACAGTGATTTGGGTTCCGGCTTTCAAATTGCCATGAGTGATTTGCAAATAAGAGGAGGAGGGACAATTCTGGGAGCTTCCCAGTCCGGCCATATTGCCGCAGTCGGCTATGACATGTTCCTAAAACTGATGGAGAATTCGATGGCTGAGTTGAAAGGGGAGGAGGTTCAAGAAAGTCTGGAACCGGAAATTAACATGGCT
>JASFLX010000115.1:0-8743 GCA_050117895.1 Desulfobacterales bacterium
AATGGATCGCTTGAAATAAATCTGGCCGGCAAGAAGCCACGGATCACGGCTGACCTTTCATCCCAAAAATTCGATTTGCGGCCCCTGTTGTCAAAAAAAGGCAATAAGACCGGCGAGCCGGAAAAGGTTGCTGCCCAACTTACTGCCAGAAGAGGTAAAGTCTTTTCCGATAACCCTTTGCCTCTAAAAGTGTTTACGAAGATCAATGCTGAAATTGAACTTAAAGCAAAACAGCTCTTGCTGCCATTATTTTTTCTCAGTGATACTACCGCGCATATGGTTTTAGAAGATGGACACCTTACCGTGACTCCCTTGAAATTAGTCGTGGGTGGCGGCACGCTTGATGGACATTTTGATCTCCATGTCCAGGGCAACACTGCCCAAGTGGCCACGGCACTCAAAATCGACCGGTACGAGCTTGGCAGTATGCTTGAAAAGCAGGGGATTTATGACTCGCTCCACGGCAATATGGATATGGAACTGGACCTCAAAAGCCGGGGAAACTCGATTGCAGAACTTATGTCCGGCTTAAACGGTAAAACCTTGATGGTCATGGGCGGTGGAAGTATCAACCAAAAAGCCATCAAACTCTTGGGCACCGATCTGAGTTCCGGCCTTTTACAGCTCCTCAATCCTTTGAAAAAAAATGAAAAATACACCAAAATAAACTGCTTTGCCGGTGGATTTGACATTAACAACGGCCTGGCCCAAAGTAATGCACTGGTATTGGATACCTCTCAAGCGAGTGTGGTCGGATACGGTAAAATCGATCTTAAGACAGAGGAGATTGATCTGTCACTGAAGCCGTCACCAAAAAAAGGAGTCGGCATCAATGGCTTGGCCAAGTTCAGCCTGAGTTTTGGTGAGTTAACAAAAACACTTAAACTCAAGGGAACCCTTTCCAAGCCTTCTATAACTATCGATCCCACCGGATCAATCATTACCTTGGGAAAGGCGATCGGCGGCATGGTTTTGTTCGGACCTTTCGGCCTTGCTGCTGTTCTGGCCAACGGACAATTGGGCGATAAGAACCCGTGTCTTGCCATTGTCGAAGCCGCAAAAAAAGGTTTCGAGGCGTCTGAAAGTAAGAAGCCCGAGGAAAAAGAAGGTGTGATTAAAAAAAGCAACTGATCCGAATGGAAAGTTCAGTTACACAATTGCAAGCGATGATTCGCCCCGTATAATTTCTGTGTTGGGCCCTCGTTTCAAGTCCTCGACATACTTGAGTATGCCTGTCGGAGATCCCGTGATGTTTTCGGGGCGGGTTGAAACTCGGTCCCGCCTTGACCTTGAGGCAAAATCCTATTTTTGAGATGGCTTCTAATAAAAAATGGTGTAGTTTTGATTAACCCCTTATCCCAAAATTTTTCATGAAATATTCGAGTTAAGGTTACCCGTTTATCGTTTTAGATAATAAATATAAAGAGATGACTCCGATAAGCAGAAATCCCGCATTTACAAAGCCTTTTTCTTCATGGGTTTCCGGGATCAGATCGGAAGCCGCAATATAAAGAAAAGATCCTCCGGCTATTGCTAACATTAACCCCACCATGGCTTCGGATAGACTTTTTATGAAAGTCAGGGACATCAGAGCGCCTAATGGCGTCGCCAGACCCACGGCAATTGACAGCTTCAGTGCAGTTTTTCTTTTCATTGAGTTAATCAGCAAAGCAAACGTGGTAACACCTTCGGGAAGCTCATGCGCGATAACCCCCAGGGAAGTGAGCAATCCCAACTTAAAATCAATTTCAAAACCTATCCCGATAATGATCCCATCAACAAAAGAGTGAAAAAAAAGGCCGGAGAACATAACCTTGCCTTTTGTATGGCGAGAACTCTTCTTTTCTTTAAAGTGGATCTCAGAGCCGGAATGGAGTACCATCACATTTTCAAGCAAATAAAAGACAAGAAAACCTATTAATATATAGAGTAACGCGTTTTTAGAAAGTTCCAGTGATTCGGGAAAGAGATGGAAAAAAGCAACCCCCAAAATTAACCCTGCAGCGAAAGAATTTACATAATGGGAGTATTTAAGAACCAGCCTCTCCTTAAGGAGTACGAATATAATTCCCAAAATGGTTGATAAACCGGCAATCGAGCTATAAAAGAGAACGTTAAATTCAATGCCCATTGTTTTCCCATCCGGGTTAGCTGTGGACATGATCATGCAACAGACCGTCACCACAGGATTTGCATTCAAACTGGATCGTGCTGTGTTCTATACAATATTTATTATGAAGAACGCTTTTTATTTCCTTTAATATATATTCGCTGCTGCTGATGAGTAGATCATCAATTAATACATGGGCGCTCATGGCATTAATGCCGGAGGTAATTGTCCATAAATGCAAGTGATGTACATCCTTAACCCCCTTGATTTTACGGAGTTCATCCAACATTTCATCTACGTTTATATCTTTAGGGGTTGCTTCCAGAAAGATGTCAATGGATTCCATTATCAGAGCATAAGCTCCTCTAAGGATGAGTATTCCAATAAAAATACCGATCAAAGGGTCTACCAAATACCAGCCTGTATATAAGATTATCAAGCCTCCTACAATCACTCCACCGGAAGAGATTGTATCCCCCACGATATGGAAAAAAGCTGATTTAACATTCAAGCTTGTATGGGCGGATTTTCTTAAAAGCATTATTCCTATGCCATTGGCTAAAAGGCCTATACAGGCGACGACGAGCATAAATAAGCCTTTAATTTCTTCGGGATGAAGCAGGCGATGATATGCTTCGTAGAATATGTAAAAAGAGATGAAAAACAGGAGCATGCCGTTAAAAAAGGCAGCCAGAATTTCCAATCGATGGAACCCGAAAGTCTTCGAAGGTGTGGGTGGTTTTTGGGCAAACCTCATGGCAACCAAACTTAAGCCCAATGCCAATATATCCGTCAACATATGTCCGGCATCGCTGAGCAAGGCAAGGCTGTTGGCCAGAAGGCCACCGATTATTTCAGCGATCATGACAATGGCAGTGATGAATAAGGCAATCAACAAGTTGCGCTGATTCGATGAATATGTCTGATTGTTTGATTCTTTGGGCTGATGAATGTGATGGATAGCCATTCTTTCTAAATTAGGATTATTTTATTTCTATTTTAGTATCGAATTTGGTGCTCTTGGCTGAATTTTTATCATTGACCGTTGTCTGGAACTTATAAATGCCCGCCGGCGCTCCGGTAAGGGTATAGGTTAGATCCAGTGAAAAATCAGTAATGGGTATGGGTGAAATATCGTCAAATTTTAAAACCTCCTGCTGTCCTCCCAATATCTTGCCGGCGTCGTCTAAAACCAGGAAGTCAGTTGTTATATTGATATGGTAACTATCTCCAACTTTTTTCAATTGATATCCAAATATTTGGGCAGTAATATATATGGGTTCTCCTTTACGATAGACGTTGTTTTTCTTGGTGGTGTAGTCTTTTGTATCTAAAACCAGCCTGATATTTCCGGCGGTAAGAGGAACTTCTTCCCATATGGATAATAAGGCTTTTTTCAAGTTTTTGACGGTCGCAATCTTACTTCCCTTTTTGTAAGACATTTCTGCTGCGTCAACTAAAGCAGAAAACTCACTGGTAATAACATTAGGGGCTTGTTCATCTCCGGATGACTTTATCTTGATTGGCCCGGATCCTAAGACCTCCTTCTTTACTAACTCAACCCTTCTGTTTTTGGCTCTGCCCTCTTCCGTGTCGTTTGAGGCAACCGGTTGTGAAAGACCATAACCTTTGGCTTCTAATCTCGAATCATCTGTTCCATAAGTTGTCAAATAAGTTTTAACCGTTTCCGCCCGGCGTTGAGACAATTCCCGGTTATAATCCGCTGCTCCCTGGTTATCGGTATGTCCCTGAACTTCTAATTTCAAGTCGGGATAGTTTCGCATTAATTTGACTATTTCCTGCAAAGGCTTTTGGGATTCCGGTTTCAGGCTGGCTTTATCCACGTCGAACAATATCCCGTAAATGGCGACATGTCCTTTTTCATCCAGTTGTTTTTTTATTTCTTCTGCACCGAAAGTGAGCTTCTTTTTGAAGCTTTTTTCTTCAACGATATGTAGACGATAAAATCCCTTCCAGATACCCGGCTGCAAGTGTACCCAAAGTTTTCTTCCGTCAGAGATTAAAGTAAATATCAGATTTCGAGCGTCTTCCCCCAGCACCTCTCCACCCCTCTCAAGGGCAGCCTGCTTGAAGTTTTCAGACATTTCAAGGGAAGATACAGACTCGTCTCGTTTCCCATCTTTTTTAAGAAACTCATAATCCAGCTTCCAGTATTTGCCTTTCACGGTCTTTTCTACCCTTTTGCCGTTTTCCTTATATCTGAAAGTATAGGCATTATAGTTATTATACTGGCTATGGTGTGAATCAAGGGTTGAGCCTGGAATCGGTTTAATGACCGGATGATCCTTCACTTCAGCAAAAACCTCATTACCCAATGAAAAAACGAACAGACTCAGGACAATAAGCCAAAATTCTCTTTTCATAATTTTTCCTCCTGGCGTGTTACATTGTTATGTTCAATTCCTTAGAAGGGGTTTCAAAATCTCCTCTCAGGCCCAATTTCTGTGTTGGGCCCAAGGATTCAATACTCGAAATATTACATATATTCCTGCGTTTGAATTCCTTGCTCCGCCTTGACTTTGAACCTGATTGAATGTTTTGAAACCACTTCTACGCAATATTTGGCAATTTCCTATCTGGGGGGTAATTTATTATTCCTCATCTTCGGGATAAAACCTAAAGTCTATTGTTGATTTTTTGGCAAAGAAATTTAGAAAACCGACTTCTTTTATTTCTTCCGAATTAATTATGGGGCGATCAGTACTTTCATTTAATACGGTTTGTCGTAAATTAGGATTTTGGTGAGTTAAGATGATGGCCATTTTTTCGGCCTTTTGTGAATTTTCTGCCTTTACAAATATGGTGGTATAAAACCCGTACTTTTTAAATTCACCATCAAGATTTAAGAGGAAATTCTTTCCATGTAGTTGAACCTTGAACTTTTTCATCCGATCCACTCAAAAAGTTTATCATCGAGTACGATATTCATTCGCTTCATCAGGGCTACCCCAACATTTGGTATGATACACAATATCATACAACTTATGTGTATACAAATGAAAATATTTTAAAGAAAACCAGATAGATTGTTAGGGACCATGGAAGGGGACAATCTCATGATGATCGTTCAGAAAATTATAGCTTCAAAATGAGACCTTTGAAAAATGTTCAATTTTGTTCAATCCCAAGGAAGACGAAAATTTTAACCGCCCCAGAGAAATAGGCTTCGCATTTCACGGGGCAGGCACGAATACATGGAGTATTTTGAGGATTAAAATTTGAGCCTGACGTAGAAATTGGGCAAAAGGGGGCGTTTTGCATAGGTCTCAAGATATATTCGACATGTATTGACACACAGCCAGAGTTTACAATAAGAAGAGAGATGTAAAAAGATTGAATATCGGACAAGATTACGAAACCATATGACAAGGATAGTTTCTTTGAAAATAATTATTACAAACAATCTCAGGCTTTCCAATATTCCCCCGGAAATTCGGGCCAAGCTCATGGATACACTGACATTCCCCAACCCCAAGTGGCTGGAAAATGAGAGAATGGGCCGCTGGAACCGGAGCACTCCAAAACTGCTTAGATTCTATGATAAAACCCGGGGCGGCGGCCTATGGATCCCCAGGGGGTATATGCGTCAGTTGTTGTTGCTTTGCAGACGTCGGGGGGTAACGGTTGAGGTTGATGATCGAAGACGGGCGTTGCCGCTGGTGGATTTCAATTTTATCGGACAATTAAAGCCGTTCCAGGACAAAGCGGTCACGGTCATGCGTTCAAGAGATTTCGGTACATTGAGTGCTCCCACCGGTGGTGGAAAAACAGTCATGGCGCTTTATATGATTGCCTATCGAAGGCAACCTGCTCTGATTGTGGTTCATACCAAAGATCTGGCGTATCAATGGGTGGAAAGGGTAGGGGAGTTTCTCGGGATCCCGGAGGAGAATGTTGGGTTTATCGGCAGCGGAAAAAAAGTGATAGGCGAAAAAATTACGGTGGCCCTGGTTCAATCACTGGTTAAATGTGCTGAAGACGTATCGCAACATGTGGGTTTTCTGTTGGTCGATGAATGCCATCGATGTCCCAGCCGCACATTTACTCAAGCAGTGACCGATTTTGATTCTAAATATATGCTCGGACTGTCGGCAACCCCATGGCGCCGTGACAGACTCTCAAAATTAATATTCTGGCACCTGGGAGATGTTCATCATAAGATTGATCGCACTCGTCTGGTTGAAAGCGGTGACGTGTTGCCTGCGGAAATTATCATCAGGGAAACCGATTTTAAGCCGTATTACGATCCGGTGAATGAATACAGCAAAATGATATCTGAACTTACGTTGGACGATAACAGAAACCGTCTGATTGCATCGGATGTCGCAAAGGAAGTACATAACACCGATGGCGTCTGTCTGGTTCTTTCAGACAGAAAAAAACACTGTGAAAACCTGAAGGCGATTCTACAATACAGGTATAAACTATCCTGCGAAGTTTTGACCGGTGATCTGACCGGCAGTCAGCGGCGGGAGATTCTCGATCGCTTGAATCAGGGAGGGGTTGACGTATTGCTGGCGACAGGGCAGCTCATCGGGGAAGGGTTTGATCGCAGGGATCTGTCCCCTTTATTTTTAACCACGCCCATAAAATTCAGCGGCAGGGTGCTTCAATACTTAGGCAGGGTGCTCCGGCCCGCACCGGGAAAAAAGAAAGCCAGGGTTTATGATTATGTAGACGTTAAAGTGGATGTTTTAAAAGCCGCCGCCAGGGCTCGCCAAAAGGTTTATGCGCCGGAAAGCCATTTTGCTAATGAGGGCGGCGGATCCGCACAACTTGAAACCGGTTTCCATTCACATTGAGCATTCAGTTCCACACCTTCTTGAATAATGGAAACGGGTCGGTCTGCCGATACCACTATAATAATAACGTTATTGTGTTCAGCGGTGAATCGAAGCGCAGAATTAAAACGTGCTCCCCGTGCCCGATCTTCGACCGGAGTGGCTCGGCCGTCCAGAAGGCAGGCAAACCCGTGAAGTTTCAAGTCGGCTCCAATATGCAACGCCCCGTCGACTTTTGAAAGAGATTCCGATAATTCCAGATAACATGGCTCACGCAAATCAATGGGCGGTTCAAGCTTCTGCCCGGAGATTTTGACAGGTTCATCGTTAAAATCAATGACCAGAGTGCAGCCGTATTTTCCATTCTCGGCAGTGTGAACAATTCTGGAAATGATTCGAAACAACTCATGTTCGGTTGAAGTATCGATCTTGGCTTCGAGCAAAATTTCTTCCACCTCAACCAGCTTGGCCTGGTAAGTAGAGGAGTGAAAACTTCCATCGGAAAAACTGCACACCAGGTCATTATTTAAGCTCAAAAAGCCATGCCGGCTCTTAAAATCAGCAACCATATGGAACTTTTCCATATCACCTGTTGCAATTCCCACGATGGTCTTTCCATCAGAGACCAGTTGGCGGTCTGAATTTTCTACTGCCAGCAAAAGCTTGCGCACATGCTTTAAATTGTTCAAACTGGGTTGTTCTGTAAGCGGGAAACGGATGATAAATTCTATTTCCGGAAACATACGAGGCTCCGTAAAAATCAATCTTCCTTGAGGCCATTTTCCTTCTTCCCGCGTGTTTGAAATGCCGAGTAGGGCGTCAAGAATAGGAAAAACCCGAAGCGAACTGTCCCATCCCAGCCGGATATTCATTTGATCAATAATATAATCGCGAACTGCATGAGTTGCATAGTTACGCAAAACATATCCGCAATTATTCGCATATAAAGGGTCTTTACTGGCAAAATCATGGGACAGAAGCCAAGTTGCATGTTCAAGCCAACATTCGGTGGGTCCGATGGAACACATATCCGGATGATGCTCAGTAAACCACATCTGGTAAAAAATAGAATGGGATCTGCCGCCATAAGAGATGAGCCCTGTGAGCTGAAGATTCTTTTCGGGGTGAACATGACCCGATCGCATAATTCGGGATATGTCAGATGCTTTTTCACGCCATTCGTTGGAATCAAGATAGAGTTCTTTAAACTTGGGCTCGTGGCCATGAAGAAGATGCTGTGGATCGTATACGTAAACCGGATCATCAGGTTTTACTGTATAAATAACAGCGGCACGGCTGGCTCCGGAGAAGTGCGACAGCCCGTCGCCCAGTCCGTCAAGGGTGTGAAAAAGACATAAATTTCTAAAAGAATCCCTGTCCATCAAGCCTCCGGAATGGATCGAGAATTAAAAGAAACAATCAATAAAACTAAAAAATAACATGGCAGCAAATAAAGTTCAACTGATTCATTATCCCAGCACTTCTCTGATTTTTTTAGCAAGTTCACTTCTAATCACCGGCTTCATTACATATCCGCGAATGCCCATGGTACTTGCCTTGTGCTCGCTTATTTTTTCGGAAAATCCGGTACAGATTATAACCGGAATATCAGATCTTATTTCAATAAGTTTTTGGGTTAGTTGAACACCTGTCATATTCGGCATGGTCATATCGGTGATGACAAGATCGAACCTGTCAGGAGCTGCCCGAAACGCTTCCAGTGTTTCAATGCTGCTGGTTCGTACGGTGACATGATAGCCGAGTCGTTCCAGAATCTGTTGTGACATTCGAACAATCTGTTCTTCATCATCAACGATAAGGATTCGTTCTT
>JASFLX010000116.1:0-8683 GCA_050117895.1 Desulfobacterales bacterium
CCTTATTATTGATGATGAAAAGGCCGTGGCGGATATCCTTAAAGATTTTTTGTCCGATAATAAGGAAAGATCCATTGAAGCATGCTATGATGGTCTGGCAGGAATTGAGCGCATACAAAAGAACTGTTATGACTTGATAATTGTTGACCTGGTTATGCCCAAGGTCGGGGGTCTGGAGGTCCTGAAGTATGCAAAACAGACCAATCCCGATGTTCTTGTTATTATCATCACAGGCCATGCATCATTAGAAACTGCTGTAACGGCGATAAAAGAGGGCGCTTATGATTATATCCGGAAGCCCTGTAAACTTGAAGAAATAAGAATTGTTGTAGAAAATGCCATAGATAAGATAAAATTATATAGAGAAAATAGAAAATTAATTAAAAAATTACAGGATGCCTATAATGAGTTGATGGTTTATAAGCAAGAAAGAAATGATAATAAAAAAAATGAAAGAGATGATGATAAAAAAAATGCAAGCATTAATTTTTTTTCTTCAAACACGCCGAGTCTCCATTATCTATACGATAACAGTTCTTTTCCCAACAATTATATCGAGAAATTGCAAGCCCTCTCTTCATTAAAAGATAAAGGGAACCTGACCGAAGACGAATTCAAGGCTTTCAAGCACCATCTATTTAAAATGATCGAACACGAACAATAACTGAACAGGATCATTGATGGAAGAACATTTAAAGATACTTGTGGTTGATGATGAAGCGTGCATTCGGGATGTTTTTAAAGATTACTTAGCAGCTACAACGGATTACACGGTGTTAACCGCCAACGACGGTCTTGAAGCTTTAGATATAATCAAGTCGGAAAAAATCGACTGTTGTTTTACTGATCTTTCAATGCCCAGGTTGAACGGCCTGGAACTCGCCCAGAAAATTAACCAGCATGACAACACAATCCCGGTTGTGGTAATGACCGGATATCCATCCATGGATAATGCCATAGATACCCTGAAAAACGGTGTTGCGGATTTTATAACCAAACCATTCAGGATAAATCAAATTCTTCCCACGATTAACCGGGTGATGACTGCAAGATCGCACTTTGTTAATAATATTTTATTAAAAGAGGAGGCTGAAAAGGGCAGGAAACTGATTAAGATCAATCAGGAATTACAGGAAAAATTAAAGGAGGTTGAGACCATAAATCTAATTCTTCAGAAATTAGATCAGGCCACAACCAGTCAGGATCTTTTTAAGATACTGGTTAATTTGTCGGGAAAAATTACCCAGTGCGATGAAGCACATTTCTGTTTTTTTACTCAAGGGATGACAGATTATGAGATAATTGCTTCTTTTTTTAAAGATCAAAATATAGAAAAATCGGATGCAGTGCATATAGAAAAAAAGATCGCAAAAAAAGTGGCAAATGACGGTATGCCTTTTCTGATAAGAGGAAACAATGGAAATGGAGATATAATAGCTGTTCCTCTCAAAATAAGGTCCAGCGTCTTTGGTATCCTTACATCAATTATTAGAGAGGAAACACGCTGTTTCAGCGAAAAAGAACTTTATTTCTTAAATTTACTGGTAGAGAAGGCCTCATTTCTAACAGAGAACCTTGCGCTTTATGAAAATATTTACGAGAATCTTTTTTCCACGCTTTATGCCTTTGTCGAAACCATTGAGGCAAGAGATCCATACACCAAACAGCATTCCGCGAACGTATCAAAATATGCGATGTCAATCGCAAAGGCTTACGGTTGCTTTCAGGATGAGATCGCCAAATTAAACATATCCGGGAACCTGCACGATATCGGAAAAATCGGTGTCCCTGACAGTATTCTCTTAAAATCCGGACGGCTTACAGATGAAGAGTATGAGATTATAAAAAAGCATCCTGTAATCGGAAGCAATATTATCGGGCATTTCGGCATGTGGACAGATGAGCAGAGCATCATAAGACACCATCACGAAAGATTTGACGGGAAAGGGTATCCTGATGGTCTTAAAGGAGAAGAGATTCCGCTGCTTGCTCGAATTTTGGCTGTGGCGGATGTTTATGATGCGCTTACCACTGATCGTTCATATAGAAGAAAGATGCCGGAACATGTTGCAGTTAAAATTATCAGAGAAAATGCGGGGAGTCAATTTGATCCCAAAATTGTAAATATCTTTCTAGGGCTTCATGAGAGGGGGGAGATTAAAACTTGACGGTCTCGTAAAAAGTCCAACTTCTGCGTTGTGCTGCATTTCACAATCATTCAACGTACGAAAAGTACGCCTCATGATTACAAAATTTGCACGCCTTGAATTTAAACTTTTTACGAGACCGTCAAAACTTAGTTGAGTGATAACATTCGATAAAAATTAAATTCTTTTCATAATTTTAGACATTTTAGCTCAATTTAGGCATTTTAGGCTCTTTTCCGCAATCTCTGCGCCTGCCCCGTTAAATGCGCAGCCGATTCAACCGGGGCGGAGCCTATTTCTCTGGGGTCAATCTGCGGAATCACTTGTTCCCGCCTCGGGGCGGGATGCGGTGTTCCTTGATTTGACTCGGGGCATCCATGCCCATCGCCCTTACGGGCGGCTATTCGGCCGTTCAATTCTGCTATTCAGCAGAATTGCCTTGGACCTTGCAAAAAATTGACCATTTTTACGTTTTAAACAGAATTTGTGCTTAAGATTGGACACTCGTTAAGGGAACGGGCTTATACGGTTTTACGTTATAGGAATGTATAAGATCTTGTGAGCGCTTCGCCATGTAGAGTCTTGCGTCGGCCTTTGAGATTAATTCTTTTTCGTTTTGCTGAAAATGGAGTTCTCTGGTCGTAGAAATACCACAGCTTATTTTTACATTGATCTTTTTAGATTTCCACCTGAAGTCATGATTTTCAACAGCAGATAATACTCTTTTCGAAAGCATTTCTGATCTTTTCATTTCAGTATCAGGTAGAATGATTGCAAATTCGTCACCCCCATATCTTGCCAGAATATCTGTCTGTCTTACTGAATTTTTTAAGCACTCAGCCAGATCCTTAAGGACAAGATCGCCTGCCTGATGACCTTGAGAATCGTTGATAACCTTGAAGTTATCTATGTCAATCATGATTAGGGAAAGCGATCTATTATATCTTTTTGCCCTTTGGAATTCTTTTTGAATAGTGTCCTGGAACCCTTTGTGGTTTAAGATGCCGGTAAGACCATCTTTAACCGCCAATTCTTTGAGCCGGTGATACTCCTGGGCGTTTTTCAGGGACAAGGCCAGAATATTGGATATGGTTGACAGCAACTCTAGTTTCCCATCATCGAACTCCTCCCCTTTTTGGGGTAGAATAACAAGTAATCCCAGAGGCTTTCCCGCTAAAGTTAACGGCATGACCCGCTGTTTGGAAAGGGATAGGGAATCGGATGAAGAAATTTTAACACTGGATGAATATAGATGAAAATCAGTTTCTTTTATTAAAATCTTTTCCCCGGACAGGGAATAAAATTTGTCGGCTATGTCTTGTTTTAAGGTTTCCAGTATTTCTTTATTGATTTCATTTTCCGACAAATGAAAGGCAAGGTTCCACCGGGAACCGATACGGTAAAGCATGCCCAAAAGAGCGGGTTTTAAAACATTTAGAAGCCCTGTGTCTAAAACCCGGGGAAGAATCATACTCCAGTTCATATCGTACGCAACTTCGGTGGTAAGTCGATTGATAAAGCTAAACTCCTGATTTTTCTTCCTGAGGTCTTCTTTTTCCCTTTCAAGGTTCTGATTAACCTCTTTTAACTCATTGATCATTCCCAAAATTTCAATAAAAGATTTTCTATTTTCCATTCCGCCCAAAACGGTTTTATAGGTCCGCTTGGAAAGATTGGACCGTGAAATAAAACCATATGCCCCGGCTTGGAGTATCTCAGATATCTCTTCCGATTTTTTGTTTTCACCATAAAGGATGAAACAAGACTTGGAGCTGTTTTTTTGAAGAAGACGGATCCATTTACAGGCTCGGTCCCCAATCCGGTCATAATCGGCGAGAATTGCAGCAAAATCATTTTCAAGGATGATATCTTCGATTTCTTCGGAGAGAGATATGATATCGACATCAAAACCTTTGGGCCCAAGGATTTTTTCGAAAAGATTCCAGTCCTTTTTTTGATCGCTTATCACTAGGATTTTATCATCCATACGTATACCTTTCAAACGTTAATGCGAATTTTTCAATAAGATTCGATCCATTCTTATGAAAGTTTATAGAAAAATTGAAACCTGGTATCCTTTTGAAATTATACGGAGAAATTATAAGCAATATTTGTGCCAGTATGAAAAGAATATAAATTCTTTCTAAAATTAAAAAAAGTTTGGATTTCTTTTAATAACAGGTGCTGCTGATGATAACCACAGTAGCAATCCATTTTATAAAACAGTAAAAAACAGGGAGGTTCGGCTTGCAACCAATGGATATGTTCAGGGAGTGTCAAAATCTTAACGCAATCGACAAAAAAACCGGCATCAAAACATACAGCTTTAGGGTTCATAGGTTTCGGATTAAATCTATTATGAAGTCTTTTTCAACTCTAAGCGGTGAACCCTGAACCTTTGAACGCCCGCTAACAATATTATATAGATTTTGTTTAACCATATTAGGTTTTTTAAACTGATCTGTGGTATGATAGTTGCATATTTTGCTTGCGATTTATTATTTTCCATTCTTCTTTTTTTCATTCAAGGTGATTGATATGCAATCGGAAGAGAGACGATCCTTTGTCAGGGGGAATTTTTCTTTTAACGTTAAATTCAAAACAATGACAAAGGATGAATATGAAGATCTGAAAAAATCTAATGAAGCAATTTTCCCACCGTTTAACCAAGAACAGGGTATTGAAATCAATGATAAAGAGATAAATGATGGCCATCCTGTAAGCGCCTCATTGATAAATCATCTCGTGGAGATAGACGAAAAACTGGATCAGATATTAGAAATTTTATCAAAGGACAAAACCATAGAGGGGCTGTATAACCAGGGAGTGGGGCTAAATATTAGTGGCTCAGGAATGAAAATAATGGTGGATCGGTCCCTTGAACACGGACGGATCATTCATACAAAGTTTTATCTCTCGAAGTCTCCTCTTGTTTATATGGACATATTTGGTGAAGTTGTTCATGTCACGCAGGTGGATAAAGACGGTGGGACCTATTACAACCTGGGGATAAAATTTCTTGATCTCAGCATAAATGACAGGGAAAGGATTGTTTCTTCTGTTTTTCAAAGGCAGAGGGGGAATATTAGAAAAATAAAAAGTGGGCTATGATTTTCTTTTTCCTCAAAATCGGAAAATTTTTCCGGAAGTCTTTAGTTGGGAAGGGACTTTTTTGCCAAAAAAAGGATTCCCATCAATTTTATGCAAGATTCGAGTCATAAATTATATTTAATAAGGAGATAAAGATCCATGGATTTAAACATGAAAGTTATGATTGTTGATGATTTTGCCACAATGAGAAGGATTTTAAGAAATATTCTCAAGCAAATCGGCTTTAAAAATATTATTGAGGCCGATGACGGCAAAAACGCCCTGAAAGAGCTGAAAAAGGGAAAAGTTGATCTGATAATGTGTGACTGGAATATGCCGGAAATGCCGGGGATCGAACTATTGAAAAACATCAGATCGGATGATGAATTAAAGGACATACCTTTTGTCATGGTTACGGCCGAAGCACAGAAAGACAATATTGTGGAAGCTGTCAAGTCAGGGGTAAGTAATTACGTCGTGAAACCGTTTACAGCCGAAATAATAACTGAAAAACTTAGTAAGGTATTCGACGGCTGATCTTAAGTTTTTTTGACGGAACGTATGATAATTAATATGATAACGTTTTTTTTCTAAAGAGACGGGCTTTCAATGCCGAATAAATAGTAATACGGATATTGTAATAAAGCTGGGGGATTGAAAAATGGATATTAACAGAATATATGATTTAATCCAAGGGCAACAATCATCACCGAAGAAGATGGATAGTGATTGTGAATTCAAGCAAGTTTTTGACAAAAAAATTAATGAAATCAATGAAGCAACGATGTCTACATCTATAGGCAGCAAGGCTGATGTCATTAAACATGGTGATAAAATTCTAAACCTTTTAGATGATTATACAAGAGATTTGGCCGATCCTGCAAAGACATTAAAAGACATCGGGCCTTTGGTGAAAAATATTGAAAAAGAGGTCAGCTTGATCGAAACTGAGTCTGCAGATGCCGTTCATAACGATGAAGCGCTTAAAAAAATTATCAAAGATCTGGCTGTCACTGCCAATGTTGCCGTCTATAAATTCCATCGCGGGGATTATATATAATTTTATCTCAAAACGGTATTTTCAAACATACGGAGTTTTTTGAGTTTGTTTTAGCGGGATCTCCCTGCTTACCACCGCAAACCCACCCTTATGCCAACGAAGGTATATTTTATTTGGCATTCTATATTGACATCTAAAAAAAATAGAGAATAAATATATGCATCGCATGAAATCTGCAAGATGAACGTTTTGTTCTTGATTTGTTAACCAATTAATTATAATGACTTAAGACCTAGCTTGGAAAAGCTCCCCCCCTCCTGCCGGGAGGAGCAAGGCGGACGGGCCGAAAAAAACCAGACACAAAGGACATATATTTATTTTTTTCTTAGCGGCTTTGAGACAGGGTGGCGAAAAAAATATTTTGCCTTAGAACGCACAAAATTCAAAGCTTAAAGCCTAAAAAGTGATATATTCAAGGTTTAAAGAATTTATCAATTACATACTTAGTGCCCGAACGAAAACTAGGATTTTCCGTTAAGATCAAGAAAAACGATAATTTTAACCACAGACATACATTGAGTATTTCGAGGATTAAAATTTGAGTCTGACGCAGATATTGGCGGAAAAGACAGTTTTCGTTCAGGCACTACTTAAAAGATAAGATCAATGACAAGTATATTAGTTATAGACGATAATCCCGCAATAATAAAGTTGATGGCCAAAATTTTAAAGGCCAATGATTTTGAAGTATCAACCGCTTCAGACGGTGAATCGGGCATCAAAAAGCTTGAAAAGAATGATTATGACCTTGTTTTTACCGACCTCATGATGCCGGATATAAGTGGTATGGAGGTACTTGAACATGTGATATCCAAATCTCCAAAAACCATGTGCATTATTCTTACCGGCCATGGAACAATTAAGAGTTCGGTTGATGCCATAAAAAAGGGCGCTTTTGACTATATTACAAAACCGGTATCACCCAGCGAGCTTTTGGTCGTTGTTGAAAAGGCGCTTAAATTTAAGAACCTTGAGGAAGAAAATATCAGACTTAAAAAGGAGTTGCGTGGAAAATACAATTATACCAACTTGGTGGGGACAAGCAAGGCCATAAAAAAGATCTACGACCTTATTGAAAAGGTGGCCGATACAGACGGCACCGTTCTTATCACAGGCGCCAGCGGAACAGGTAAGGAATTGATTGCAAGGGCTATTCATTATACCAGTAACCGCAGCGATAAGCCGCTGGTTGTTGTCAGTTGCGGCGCTATTCCTGAGACATTACTTGAAAGCGAACTTTTCGGCCACGAAAAAGGGGCGTTTACAGGTGCTTTTAAAAAAAGGATCGGTCGATTTGAGATGGCCAACGGCGGAACCATTTTCTTGGATGAGATAGGTGAAATGAGTCCTGCGCTGCAAGTTAAACTTTTACGGGTATTGCAGGAACAAAAATTCGAGAGGGTGGGGGGCACTAAAACAATCCATGTAGATCTCAGGATTATCGCAGCCACAAATAGGAATTTAACAACCGCCATAAACAATGAGACCTTTCGGGAAGACCTCTATTATCGATTAAATGTTATACCCATCAAAGTCCCTTCTTTAAAAAAGCGAAAATCTGATATACCGTTACTTCTCGACTTTTTTTTAAAAAAATTTCAAAGGGGAAAAGAAAAAAGGATTACCGGTTTTTTACCTGCAGCCATGGATGCCATGATTGCCTATGACTGGCCGGGCAATGTCAGAGAGCTTGAAAACGTCGTAAAAAGGCTCACGATTCTGTGTGAAAATCAGGTGGCATCATTTGATGACCTCCCTGAAATTATTCAAGAGAGAAGCCGGTCCGTTCAATCCTCTGACGAAGTGATTATGGAACAAGATTTGAACTTTCATGAGGCGGTTAAGGATTATGAAAAAAAGATTATTCTAGAGGCGTTGGAAAAAAGCAACTGGGTCAAATCAAAGGCGGCAAAACTTCTCAATATTAACAGAACAACACTGGTGGCCAAGATTAAAAAACAGAATATAGATATAGATGACGCAGCCACGGGGTAACTCCATTATTCCAATTGAGGCCAACCCCCTGAGTTTTTAGCCATCAAAAAAATGAACGTCGAACATCGAACGTCCAACATCGAATGCAGAATGGAATCAGATGAAGAAACAGAAATAGCTGTTGAATGTTTATTTTTCATTCGATTTTAGAATAATTTGAGGAGCGGAGCGACATCATTATTCGACGTTGGACGTTCAAAGTTCGATGTTGGACGTTCATCTTTCAAAACAACTCCATAGGGCATAAATGTAATCTGTGAATGTTTACAAAACAACTTAGCGCTTATAGGGCCAAGTTACTAATTTTTGGATTGTCAAAAAAATGACGGTAAACATCACAACACCTGCTTTTTTGAGACCTATTATTCCACCATTCCATCATTCTAACATT
>JASFLX010000117.1:0-8648 GCA_050117895.1 Desulfobacterales bacterium
TATCTTTCATCCCGGTACCTCCTTTTGGATATTGGGACAGCAACTCATAGCCGGTCATTACACTTTTAATCTATTTTTATCTTACTCTTTCAATTTTTTCCGGATCGAAATAGGCTGCAAATCCGAACTTTGCGAAAATTGCATGACCTTCCTCTGAGCCCACAAAGTCAAGATATTTCTTGGACGCCTCCTTATTCTTTGAATAGACCGTCATGCCCATCGGTGCGACACTGTATTTCAGTTTATTAGGATCTATTTTTATAATATCAACTTTTTCAGCGAAAGCCTGTGCTGTTGCCATCCAATTTATTTCCGCATCCAGATTCTTCATGGCAAGCGGCAAGATTAGTTTCGAAGCCGACCCGCCTGTGAGCACCACATTTTTCATGACATCTTCATATAACCCTAATTCCTTGAGCATTTTTTCCGTCAATCGGCCCACGGCCAGGGCTTCTTTTTCTCCTACTCCAACCTTTAATCCCGGTTTTGCCAGGTCTTCTATAGAGGTTATGTTATGGGGGTTTCCTTTCTGAACGGCTATAACCGGAATCATATATCCTGCGATGGCGACAGAGTCCGGATCTATGACTCCTTTTTCAATGGCAAGGTCCATATAGTGCTGGGAACCCGGTACCATAACATCCCCTGTCCTTGTCAGCTGCATATTGGTAAGAACCATGGCCGAACAGAGATATGAATAGTCTACTTTTATACCGGTTTTCTCTGTAAACACTTTAGCAATTGGATCCAACGCGGGTTTTAACCCGGCACCCGCTCCCACCATAATAGTCTTTGTCTGCTCTTGCTCCGCTTTTTTCGATTCGCCGGTACAACCCATGATGAACAGGTGAAGAGCAAATATAATCCCTACGATAACCACACCAATTTTTACGCCGGTCCTAAATCTTGATTTCCACATCTTATCCTCCTCTCATTTTATCCTCCTTTAAATGTTTTTTTGAAAAACCCTTCAACCGCTTCACATGGGTTCGCAGAATTACTGTTCAGTCAATTTTTATCTTACTTTTTCAATTTTTTCCGGATCGAAATAGGCTGCAAATCCTAATTTTTCGAAAATCGCCTGGCCTTCCTCTGAAGCCACAAAGTCAAGATATTTCTGAGCCGCCTCCTTGTTTTTTGTGTAGGCAGTCATGCCGATCGGTGCGACACTGTATTTCAGCTTTTTAGGATCTATTTTTATCATATCAACTTTATCAGCAAAAGCTTTCGCTGTTGCCATAAAGTTTATCTCCGCATCCAGATTCTTCATGGCAAGCGGCAACATCAGTTTAATAGCTGAGCCCCCTTTCACTACCACATTTTTCATGACATCTTCGTATATTCCCAATTCCTTGAGCATCTTATCCGTCAATCTGCCCACGGCCAGGACTTCTAATTCTCCTACTCCAACCTTTAATCCCGGCTTTGCCAGGTCTTCTATACAGGTTATGTTATGGGGATTTCCTTTCTGAACGGCGATAACCGGAATCATATACCCTGCAACGGTAACAGAGTCCGGATCTATGACTCCTTTTTCAATGGCAAGGTCCATATAGTGCTGGGTACCCGGCACCATAATATCCCCTGTCCTTGTAAGCTGCATATTGGTAAGAACCATAGCCGAGCAGAGATAAGAATTTTCGACCTTTATACCTGTTTTCTCTGTAAATGCTTTGGCAACAGGTTCCAATGCGGGTTTTAACCCGGCGCCCGCTCCCACCATAATAGTCTTTGTCTGCTCTGGCTCCGCTTTTTTCGATTCGCCGGTACAACCCATGATGAATAGGTGAAGAGCAACTATAATCCCTACGATAACCACACCAATTTTTCCGCCGGTCCTAAATCTTGATTTCCACATCTTATCCTCCCCCTTAATGTGTTTTTGTAACAAATTTAAACCGCTCGATATAGATTTGAAGATTTATACTTTTCCAAATTTAATTACTTTGAAAATACGTTCTACTTTTTTATTCTTTTTTAAGTCCGCCGGCCTTTAAGCCAAGTTTTTTAAACATGGTGAGATAAATGGCGCTCAAGACCAGAAATATTATGGTCAATGATACCGCCATTTCAATGTCTCCTTGTTCGAATTGCAAAAAGATCGCAACGGGCAAAATATCTGTTTTGCCCTGCGATGCTCCGCAGAGGAGAAGGATGGGCACAAATTCACCCACCGCTCTTGTCCAGGTCATTACAGCTCCGCTAATTATTCCCGGCTTTATCAAAGGGAGGGTAACTTTAAAAAACGCCTGAACCTTACTGCAACCCAGAGTACGCGCCGCGTCTTCATATCTGGGGTCTACAGCGTCATAGGACTCTCTTAATGCATATAAAGCAAACGAGGCCGAAATGGCAAATTGGGCCAACACAATACCGGGTACTGAAAAGACGAACTTCATTATGTGGTCTTGCACAAAATGTCCCGGCCGGGTGCTGAAAAAAACCAGGAGGCACATGCCGATGATCAGGGGGGGAAGTGTGATGGGCAAATCGAGAATGACGTCAACTATGGCCTTACCTCTAAAATTGTACCTGGATAAAACATACCCGGCCGGAATTGACATCAAGATGGCCAGCGCCGTTGTGACCACAGAGGTCCACAAACTCAATTTTATGGAAAAAAGCGTTGTTGGTGCAATAATGCCCTTCAAAAGAAGTTTCGGGCTGGTATAAAGCACCACAGACCCTATGATAACGACTATGAAAATAACATATACAGCCAGAGCACTCATAGCAATACCGTTGAAAATTCCTTCACCTTTCGACCGCTTAGCTATAGGTGTGTCGCTTATAACTGCCTCACTTTGCCCTGCTTGAGATTTTGACATTTTCTTTTTCCTCCTACAAGGTTCTCTCGAAAAGATTTTCCTGAAAATAACTTGAAGAGTCCCTGGCGAGCTTGAGTCGCCAATAAAATCGACGGCATTGATATAGTGGCCACTTAAAAGGGATCTCTATTATCTATCAAGAGGAAGGTAAATTTCATTCCCCTTTTCATCCCAGTTTTTTTTCCGCAATAATTTTCCATCTTCATATTCCGCCCGGCAAAACACCTGTCCATTTTTATGGTAGGCGGTCCTGATTCCATGGGTTTTATTGTCCTTATAAGTTGCTTCAAGATGCACGTTACCGTTTTTGTACCACATCCTGGCCCAGCCGTTGACTTTGCCGTTCTTATAATCTACCTCGGACTTTTTATTTCCATTACAGAAATAAATGATTTCCTTTATCTTTTCTTCTTTTCCCAAAAGACTTTTTTTATATACCCAAACCTCTTTATCCGCACCGTTCTTATGTTTTGTTTGAACAACCCTGATCTCATCATGTCCAAAATAATATATCCCTCCTAATATTGTGACGATCGCGACAATAATCCCAATAATGACAAAGAATCTGGCCGTTCTATTCTTTTCTTTAAATTCTGTTTCCAAATTTTATCTCCAAAAAATTAAAGGACTTATACTTTTATGGTTTATTAACAGACTTTTTACCAATTCATTTTACTTTTAATAAAACAGCAGTCGGAGTGTTTTTCTTATAAAGCTTGGAAAATAGCGTAATGAATAATCAGCAGCGAAATCATACACTGTTTGAGTTTGTATGATGGAGTCGCTGATTATTCATGGAGCTATTAAATCGAAAAAACTCCCCGACCCTTCAAATAAAAACAATAGAAGTAAAGATTATATAAAGTAACAGAATATTGAGCCTGATGTATTTTCAGGTTAAAATTTGAAAATAAAATTGTAGGTGATTTACAAAATTTTTATTGGAACTGACAATTCTTTGTTTAATGCGATGTGACAATCATTCTTCTGCCATAATTGACTTGATAATGGTTGTATTGAGTTTTGGTTACAACATGTACTGTATAAACTCCGAGTGGATGATTAAGCTTAATTTTTAATAGCATAAGTGGGATTTTTTTGTCAAGAGCAGCTTTAACATACTGATAGCCCCTAACCCGGACATGCCGGAAAAGTTACAAGTGATCTAAAGTTAAAGAGTCGCTACGCTCCGGCTGTTTATATTAAATTGACGGAATTCCACAACTTTAGTCTCTTCACACTTGATAAGTTTAGATATTTTTTGCCATAAAATACACAAAAAATATAACTAAGGTACTAATGTCCTATATTCCTGCCAGAGGTTTAAGGTCACTAATAATTTCCGAAACATTTGGGTATCTTTTATCCGGGTTTATTTGAGTTGCCTGAATGATAAATTGGCAGAATTCATCCGGAAGGTCCGGGCGTAACGAACATGGGTCTGGAATTTCTTGGGTGGCATCTGGGTCCAGGAATTTATCGACATCATGGCCTGGAAAAGGTCTTTGGCCGGTGATCATCTCGAACGCCGTAATGCCAAGTGAATAGATGTCGGTTCTTTCATCCAGGGGCTTCCCTTCAATTTGTTCGGGTGACATATACTGCACCCTTTCACCCAGAGAAACATCAATCGATCCCCTGGGAAAGGCCAATCCAAAATCGATAAGTTTCACTTGATCGTTGGGTAAAATAAAAATATTGGTGGGTTTTATGCCCTGATGAATAAGGCCCTGTTCATGGGAGTAGGCCAGACCCGAACAGATTTGCAATAAAAATTCGATGACTCTATTTAACGGCTGTTGTGGCGTTTTAGCCAGGATTTTATGTAGAGGCTCTCCTTCCAGATATTCCCTAAAGATGAAAATGGTTCTGTAAAGACCTGCAATATCGAAAACCGTCACAATGTTCTCGTGATTCAATTGGACTATTTTCATGGCGTCTTCTTTGAATTTATTGTAAAAATCTGGATTCATTGCCATGTCGTGCCGAAGCACTTTTATGACAACGGGCATATTAATATACCTGTGAACTCCCTTATAGACGGTGCTCATACCACCTTTTCCCAGGATATCCTGTATGTTATATTTTCCGACTTCCCTTTGTTCAGTGAAAATCGAAGAAAAAATATTTTCTTGAACGATTTTCGAAAGAATCTCCCTCAAAGATGGATGCTCCTCACACACGGCGTCGAATTTCTCACGGCTAATTTCCGCCACGACCACATCGGTTTCCGCATCCACATGTGCGGTCCGGGGCTCTCCGGTAATGAGAGCCATCTCTCCGGCGAGATCTCCCGGCTTCAGCGAGACTATGGGATAGGCTTTGCCATCCTTTTCAATAATCACAGTACATGTGCCATCTTGGATGATAAAAAGCTTGTCCCCTTTTTCTCCTCGCGTGATAATCCTCTCACCAGCCTTAAATCTTTTTTCTTCCATGGAGGCAAGAAAAGTCTTTCGAGCTTCTTGTGTTAGGCCGTCACTAATTTCTTTTTGTAAAATAAAATCATGCTTCCCCATCTTTCCCTCCCCCTTCAGGTTTCCTGAGTATTTTTTATTGAAATATAATCCAGATAACCAACCTGTTTGTTTTCATAATGATTTCAATTGAATGATAGTTTATGGAAGTTTTTCAGTGTGGAAACAAAAGTCTTCATATCCCTTGTTAATATCTGGAGCCTCTTCAAGGTTAGTAGATCGGGGGAAAAATGGATTGCTCCCCTTTTTACAATCACTGCGGCCCGATAACCCAAGCGTTTGGACATTTCTAACACATTTTTGTTAAAACGTCCATAAGTAAATGCCAACAAAACAGGCTTCTTTTTTCTCTGTTACCCGAACTACCTAACATGTAAAAATTGTAATAATATTATGGTATTTATACCACAATATTATGGAACTTCTCCCTTTCAATTAAGGTAACTACCTGAAATTTAAGGCGACTACAGAACTGTTTGAATTTGCACGATTTTTGCAGAAGATAACTGGATATCTGCTATATGCCATAAATATAGACATTACTTATTTACAAGTTAACAAAATACTACAAGCAATCTCAAAAATGCAGATTACGTTCAAGGACAAGGCGCGGGCCGATGAAAAAGCGGAGCATACATGGGAGTATGTGAGCATTTTGAAGAGGCTCGCAACGCCGTAATTGGGCGTTAGATGATTTTTGAGATGGCTTGTAAAAGTTCGGACGACTCCATTCATAATCGATGATAGGTCAACCGAACCGGAGATGACTTAAAACCGGTAAAACCAAATCCCGGAACCATCAAACAACATTAAGATTAAATGTTTTGAAAAGGATAAAAAATTATGATATCAAAATTAAAGGGAATCTAAGATGATTTTCTGCTACCGAAACCGCTTTAATTCCATGACTCCCATCATTCCAAAAAAAAGTGTTGCTATGTTTCTTTGTGTTTTTCTCATCATCACACAGGGCTTTGCCGAAACCAGAGGAACTGAAAAAGTATATCATATGCCCCTTGTAGAGGTGGAAGATATAGTTTCAAGCTGGCTCAGATTTTACGGGTTTGATATTTATCGAAAACCGTTTCAAATGGGTCAGGTGAAATTATATGCTGAAAATAAAAAACAACTCTGGCAAATCATTTTAAGGCATCATTCTCCACTGGCAACTAATATTATTGCCGTATATAGTGTCGACAATCAAACGGCTATTGAGCCGGTTGAAAACCTTTGGCATTATCTTTCGGAGTATGTCAAGGAATCCTTATTGGAAAAAGATCTCTTCAAGCTGCCTGTTCCACCGGCTGTTACGGCCAAAACGAAATCTGTTGTTTGCGTGCATGTAAAAGTCGACAACCAGGATATTCAATTTTCAGGTTTCATAGTGGATGAAAAAGGGTTGATTATCTCCACTGCCCATGACCTGATAGAAATTCAGGAGGTTTGGATCACTCTCTATGATGGCCGGAAAATAAAAGGAAAAGTGGTGAAAATCGATCCCCATCGTGACTTGATGCTTGTGGATGTCGGCATTAAGCTGGATGCCCCGATTCTCATGAACAACGGACGAAATTTTTTGGGTCGGGGTGAACCCATTTTTTCAGTGGGCTGCCCAATCGATCTTGGCATAATGGTCTATTCCGGCATTGTCGACAGTCCCCCCAGGCGGGTCAAGGAGCTTGTACTGTGGCAGGTGAATATGACCATTCACCCGGGAAGCAGTGGAAGTCCTGTTTTTGATATCAACGGAAATTTGGTGGCCCTCATAAAAGGCAAGTACCGTGGCAAAGAATCCGTTGGATTTTTGATTCCCTTTGAGACCCTTTTGTCTTTTTTAGAAGAGAATTAGGCTCAATGAATTACGGGCGATATCAGATTGTAAAAGAATTGGGGAAAGGTTCTATGGGCGTTGTTTATCAGGCACACGATCCCCAGATCGATCGGCTGGTCGCTTTAAAAGTATTGCGAGAAGACCGGGTGGGCGGCGAGGATTTTGTACTAAGGTTTTTAAAAGAAGCAAAAGCCATCGGTCGGCTTTCTCATCCGAATATCGTCACGGTATATGATGTGGGGCGTGATCATGGAACCATCTATATTGCCATGGAATATCTGGAAGGAAAACCCTTTAATGATGTGATTCGTAACGGCCAAATGAGTCTGGAGCAAAACGTCGATATTGGTTTGCAAGTGGCGAGAACCTTAAATTATGCCCATTCAAAGGGGATTGTGCACCGCGACATTAAACCTTCCAATATCATTCTTTCTGCCGACGGTCAGGTAAAACTCACTGATTTCGGGATCGCACGCATCGAAGATTCCGATGCAGCTCAACAAACACAGGCGGGTGATATATTGGGAACGCCCACCTACATGTCGCCGGAACAGGTCATCGGCAAAAGTGTTGACGGACGATCCGACCTGTATTCCTTGGGTGTTTTACTTTATGAGTTGACGGTGGGCCGCAGGCCGTTTTTGGGAAATAATATTGCTACCATCTTCAGAGCCATTACACATGATGACCCTGTAGCGCCGTCACAAATCGATCCCTCCATTCCCAAGGGGCTCTCGGATATAATCATAAAAGCACTTTCCAAAAACCCGGATGAGCGATTTCAAACCGGCGCTGCAATGTGCGATGCCCTTGAAAAATGCATCGAATCAAAAGAATTGATCGAACCCCCCCAAGAAAAAATCAGGGAAAGAAGAATGCCCGGGGGGCTTTTTTTAATCATCGGCATCATGCTTCTAATTATCTCGGGCGGTGTATTTTATTTTACCGGGCCTGGCTCAGATCAAACAAAATCCATTCCAAAGCCCGAGAAAGTAGTCAGTCAGCCCGAATATGCGGTTTTAAATGTGACCAGTTCACCTGCTGGGGCTCAAGTTTATTTAAATAATTCTTTTAATGGCCAAACCCCACTAGACCTTAAAATTCCTTTAGGGAAATACGAAGTGCGTTTGAGTTTGCCTGACTATTACGAATGGGAAGCCCAGCTTCAATTAAACGAGGTGGGTGAAACCCCACTTTTTGTTCGATTAACACCGATGGAATAATACCTGAATCTTGCATGCCAAATTTTGAAAGGCGAAAATAATCTTTAAATATCAGATAAATAAAAACAATAACATGTTCCAGAAATGTTGCTTAGATGTTAAAACGCAACTAAAATAATTGTTTTCAAAATTTGGCACCCGCTGGGAGCGCCGATTTTACCGAATCTACTGCGTTGGCAAGGACTTGAAGTAGTCTATTACGTCTGTGTCCTTGCCGCCTTGTATCTTCGGCAAACTCGACGCTTGAAAAATTCAGGTAAAAGAATCGGTAAAATTCGGGGAGGATTAA
>JASFLX010000118.1:0-8620 GCA_050117895.1 Desulfobacterales bacterium
GCCGCTCTAAAAAAGGAAATTCTTATACTATCAAATTTTGCACCCCAAATTAAGCCCTGACACCCGGCACCGGATCCCCGGTTCCGTGAACGGTTACCCTTTTGACCTTTTGGAAATATTACTTCTCAAATATTGATAGTTCTGGTTTTACCGGGCATCACCCTAATGTTTTTGCCACGAATAGTTATGGGAACCTTGTTTTTACCTTTTCCCTCAATTTTAATTTTTAGGGTCTTTGGAGTAAATTCAAAATTGTACCCTATTTTTCGGTGGCGGATCCGGAAATCAAGACCGATCCAGTGTTTCGGCAGATGCGGGTTTACCTTAATGACATCGCCGGAAAAATCGATTCCGGCAAAATACCTGTAGATAACATCCAGTGTGCCTGCCATTACCCCACAGTGTATGCCTTCTAAAGTCGTGCCGCCCTGTGTGTCAAAAATGTCGCTTTTCATGGCCTCCAGGAACCAGTCCCATGCGGTATGGCCCGCAGTCATATATCCCGAAATAACGGCATGGACGACTTTGCTTAGCGTGGAACCGTGACTGGTTCTGGTTTCGTAATATTCATAGTTGTTTTTTAAAAGTTCGATGGCATCATCCACCGTGTGTCCCAAACTGTTAAGGATTGTTTTCACTGCCTCAGGACCCAGCACATAAAACATCATGAGAACATCCGCCTGCTTTGCAAGCTTGTATTTGTCCGGAGAATCTCCTTCGGCTTTTATAATGCGGTCCAGGCGGTGGATATTCCCATATTTGTTACGATAGTGATTCCAGTCCAGTTCCATCAGGTCCATGTATCCGTCAAACTGGCTGATGATCCCTTGTTTTGTGATGATGACATTCAAATTGCCGGCAATATCTTTCCATCTGCTGATCTCGTCGGTGTTGAATCCGATCTTTTTGCTGAGACCGGCCAATGCTTTGGGTCCGAGGTCTTCAACAAGTTTTAGTGCCGTTTTAAAGAGCCATACCACCATTACATTTGTATAGGCATTATCCTTCAGCCCGTGTGATTTGGAACCGGGAAGCTTTTCGTGAAATTCGTCCGGCCCCATAACCCCCTCAATGTGATATTTCCCTGTATCCCCATCAAAGCATGCGATGCTTGACCAAAACCTGGCGATTTCAAGCATAACCTCGGCGCCAAAATCCATCAGGAATTTTCTGTCACCGGTATCCGCAATATATTTCCAGATATTGTAGAAAACCGCAATGGATACGTGTCTCTGCCTGCGACTTAAGTCCGGACCCCATGTATGATTTGCCGGGTTGTAATGAATCTCCTGGGTTTCCTCGCATCCGTCATCAGCGGTTTGCCACGGATACATCGCGCCCTTGTATCCGTTCTGTTTGGCATATTTTTTAGCAGCGCCAAGACGTTTATACCTGTATTTCAGTATGGCGCGGGTGATTTCCGGAAAATGAAGATTAAAAAAGGGAAGGATATAGAGTTCATCCCAGAATATATGTCCCCGGTATGCCTCACCATGAAGCCCTCGGGCGGTGAAACCGGCATCGATGTTTACATTATTGGGTGATCCGGATACAAGAAGGTGATATATGTGCAGTCGTGCGGTCATTTGAACAAATCTGTCGCCGCTGATTTTGATGTCTGCGTTATTCCAGATAGCCTTCCATGCTTTTTTATGGGGTTTGAAAACATCACTATAGTTTTTGACCTTTTTCAAAGCATCCGTCGATGCCTTTCTGGGATTTGAAACTCCCGGGTCGAGGGAAGTATAGATGCTTACGATTTTTTCAACCGTATAGGTTGCGTTCTCCTCGGCAGCCACAGTTATCTCTTCGGCGATTTTCGGAATCGATTTTTTTCCGCATATTGTCTTTGTAAGACCCAACGGCTTTCCGTTTTCATAAACCTTTGTCACGGCACTCATGACAATATGGTAATTGGATCGGTTTGTCCGGACGTGGAGAAATATACCATTCCCGGTCTTCCCATGAGCAACGCCGGCCAGGTGTTTTGATTTCAAATCGCGGTAACGGGCAACACCGTCATTGATTACGGTTCCGTCAAGAGATGACCGTATGGTTATGGGTTCAGAATAATTGACGGGGATAAATTCATATTTTATTGCGCAGATGTGAGGGGTGGCCATACTTGCAATCCTGCTGCTTCGGATTCTTGTAATCTTTCCAAGGTTATCCTTGCACACCAGTGATCTTTCCATCACCCCCTCGAGCATGTTCAGGTTCTGGGTATAACTTAAAAGCGTCATACGTGCAGGACTGATAAACGGCCCGGATCCGATTTTCATTTCAATTAGAAGCCAGTTCGGACAGTTGACAAAATCGTTGTTGTAAATGTTCTTGCCCTGTATTTTTGTGGCAATTTTATTATACATTCCGGCAATATAAGTACCTGGATAATGTATATCCGATGCCCGTTCCCCCTCGAAACACCCCCGGGTTCCCAAGTATCCGTTTCCTACGGTGCAGAGTGTTTCTCTCAACTTTTCATCTTTGGAGTCAAAGCCGTTGTAGGTCAGGTTCCAGCCGTCATGCGCAATTCCTTTATCAAACCAGTCCAAAATGTCCCGGTATGTAATTTCGCCCAGATCGCCCACAACAAGGTCCGCGCCGTTTTGCCTGAGTGTTTCACCGTCAACGCCTCTGGCGATACCGAGCGTCAGGCCGAAATTGCCGTTTCGTCCGGCCTGAACTCCGGAAATGGCATCCTCCACAACCACGCATTCTCCGGGCAGAAGGCCGAGATTTTCAGCAGCTGTCACAAAAATATCCGGATCAGGCTTTCCTTTGAGTTTGAGTTTGTGCGATACGACGCCGTCAACATTGGTTTCAAAAAGGTTTTCAATTTTTGCAAGTTTAAGGATCAGGCCACAGTTCTTGCTGGAAGAGGCCACGCCTATTTTGATGCCTTTTTTCTTAAGACTTTTAATGAATTTTATGGAGGTCTCGAAAACGTCAGGTCCTTCCCGGCGAAGCACTTTCTGGAAATCCAGGTTTTTCTTGTTCCCCAGTCCGCAGATGGTTTTTTTGTCAGGCGGATCGTCATGGTCGCCAAAAGGCAATGTTATATTCCTGGATTCAAGGAAGCTTTTTACACCTTCCATTCTGGGTTTGCCGTCAACATATTGCAGGTAATCGACATCAGGATCAAACGGCACAAAAGGCCTGTTTTCGCTCTTTGCCGTCTTCTTGAGAAAAACATTGAACATGCTTTCCCATGCAAGACCGTGCACACGGGCCGTACCCGTAATAACTCCGTCCAGATCAAAAATGATACCCTTAAACTGTGTTGACGCCATAACTTACTCCTTTGTCCAACGGTTGAATTGGATTTTTTACGATTTCATCAAAGATTATAGGGATAACAAATTTAAAATTGTAACCAGCATGTCAGGTTCCGGTACGATCACAGCGTTCGGACATACTGCCGTGACCCTGTCGGCAAGTTCTTTATCCTCTGTAACAAAAATGGACCAGGTGTCGTCGGTTTTGCTCATAGAGGCTTCTATCATGGGTATATCAGATGATGTATCCCCGCAGATAAGATGCGGCCCTTCTGACAGGTTAAGCCCTAATTCTGAATCAAGAAATTTTACCGAGTCCGCTTTGTCAAAATCCTTGGGCCCGGATTCAGAGTCTTCGATGGTGAGAATTATTTCAATATCAAGGCCGGTATCCTCAATCCTGAAATTTGTGTTTTCCGGATCAATATCCGACACAAGACTTCTAATCCTTTTAAGCAATGCCTCTGATTCATCTTCAGAAACGGACCTGCTGATATCCTGCCGCGCTATGGTTGTCTGGCCAAACTTAAACTGCAGCCCTGAACCGATCAGAGAGAACTGCTCGAAAGACGGTTCTTGCAAAAGAGCGCTGAGCTTTTGGTTAAACCTGTCAATAAGCTCCTGCTTTTTATCGTCTATGGGATAGGTTCTCCGGTTTCCGGAAAGGTCAATAAATTCTCTGCCTTTTGAAGCTGCATAAATAATAGTCTTTTCAGGATTAACACTCACATCAACGATACCCGGATCTTTCAGAGGGGCGGAGGTTATTATAATAGGATTTCTCGCTCTTTTTTTTGCGAATCTGGTAAGAAAAACGGCATTGTAAATGGATTGAACCGAAGACCGATATCTGCCGCAGTAATTGTTTATTGTTCCGTCCCGGTCAGTAATAAAACAATTGAATCTTAAACCGGTGAGTTTATTCAAACCGTTGTCCACATGCTTTTGGAACCCGGCATGAAGACCGGAAAGATAGTCAATGAATGCTTGTTCACCATTTTCAAGGTAAAAGATGTCCTTTTCCAGTTCTGTGATCTCATAAGTCAAGTCCACTTCAATCTTTTTAGAAATATTCCCCATGGAATCATCGAGGTAGAGAATTTTTTTTTCGTTTTCAGAACCGATACCGTCAAGCCATGCCAGAAAGTTTTTCAGGGATTTTATCCAGTCAGGCGAAATTTGACGGTTCATGACGATGTTTTCAACAACTATAAACCGAATGCCTCTGGTTCGGGCCATAAGATCGTAAAATTGCTTTAATGTGGGCTTCATTTGATTGTTGATAAGCACTCCTTGTTTTATAACGTTTAAATATCTTTGAAAAACTGATTATTAAATCCTTAAAAAAACCCATGGGGAAAAAGTCTACTAAGAGTTTTAAGATCCGTTTGCTTAATAATAACAGAATCGAAAAAAAAATAAATCTAAATTACACGGCAACCGCAGCTTTGGGTAAATAATTTTAGGTTTAGTATTGCCCTAAATGATCGTAAACAAAATGGGAAAAATATTTTATTTGTTTGATTTATTATTCATTTTAGTAAACTCAGATGCATTTTCATAACTCTTCTATAAATGAGATATAAATTTATTAGAAAAATCCCATTTTGTTTACCTTTCAGGAAAACCGATGATACCCCATCTTCTTCGTTATCAAGGGCTCGCAGTAGACGACGGAGGTCTATCCCGTTCAGTATAGCGGGACTTCGCCCGTGATGCCTCAAATCTGCCTGCCCTGTGAAATGCGCAGCCTATTTCACCGGCGGGGGCATCCTCGACTTTCGCTCATTTAGGGTATTATACTCCTCGATTGAAAAAAAGATATACCCAAGCACCCCGAAGGTCCTATTGACACTCAACGGCAAATTTCTTATAATTTTTACTTAAGAAAGAGAGCTCACATCAACGCAATCCGCGCATAACAAACAGTATTATTGAATTTAGAATCATGCAAAAGCAAAAAAGTTTAAGATTATCTGATAGAGATTTGGATTTCCTGGTGGAAACCGTGTCACCGGAGATTACGGATAAACTCAGGTTGAAGCGAATCATCAGAGAGGATGAAGATTTTAGAACTACATTTATCAGTGACGAAAAGATTTTCAGAAAAGTGATGGATGATGAGGAAATATTATTGAAAATCTCGCCGACCCTTTTGTTTGAAATCTTTCTCAGGAAGGCGGTCAATGATTTTAAAAAGTCAAGTTACACGTTGGAAAAAACCAGGACCATGAGGATTCCGGTATTTGATACCGAGGATATCATAGCGCTTTTAACCCAAGAGTCTTTACTGGTCTATTTGGCCGATATGCTTTCATCGTTTACTAAAATAAAGAGTTACACCATTTCATTCAGGGAGAGAAAGGGAATCTGGAGAAAAATCCGATTCAATGACATGGATATCTATAGTCTAATGAGCTTTTGTGAAGTGGTGAAGGATGAATACAGGCTCTTTTTGTACAAAAGGATCGCAGATATTTGCCTTTTTATTCTGGGCCTATTCCCGGAATATGTTGAGCGTGATTACCGTTATCCCACATCAGGGGAAGTCAGACCAAAGATATCCGGAAAGGTAAGGATTAGTCCCGAAGCGTACGAGAAAGAAGGTCGTAAGTTTTATAAACTGGCTGCCGAACACCAAATAGCCAAAGAACAGGACTTATCTGAAGTTTTCCGGGCACTTCATGAAAGTTTTCAAAAGGTGAAAAAGCCTTTAAATTTCATCTCCGAGCATTATCTCCACCATCAGAGGCATAAACTGTTTGGGTAGTCAGCCAATTGTACCGACCCTGTTGTGAAACATCGGGGTCGTTGGCCCATTTTCCTAAATAGTGCCTGAACGAAAACTGTCTTTTCCGCCAATATCTGCGTCAGACTCAAATTTTAATCCTCGAAATACTACCCGTATTACTGTGGTTAAAATTTTCGTCTTCCTTGATCTTAACGAAAAATCCTAGTTTTCGTTCTGCCATTAAATACCGAAAAATCTTTTGGCATTCTCTGTAGTAACAGACGCCAGTCTGTCTTGGGGTACGTTTTTCAAATGACTGAGTTCCCGAAGGGTAATTCTGAGGTCGGCAGGCTCCGAAACCTTATCCCGATACTTCACCGGTGCGTCGGTTTCAATCAAAATTCTTTCCAACGGCGCTTTGGCAATAACGGCCCGATGGGGTAAACTGTAGGCCAGAGCCGGCGTGGCCGAGACCCAAAAACCGTCTGCAAGGATGTGATCCAGAATGTCCAACGGGCCACTGTACCAGTGAAAAACCACCTTCTCAACCCCTGATGCCGCAACCATCCGGTATGTCCTGCTGAACCGATTCGATCTGATCAAGGTGCACATGGGTGTCAATAAGCATTTAGAATTCGTCCTTTGGGAATTTGGGGTCATGTTCTTGTGCGTCAATTCAGGTGACTCAGGGTGGAGCCATATCCCTTTAATGAAAGAACGGTTAACGATCTCAGGTGCTATAGATACGGTGCCATTTTGATCATAATCTCTTGCTTCTGAAGGGTTCCCGGAAGGGTTTGTTTTAAACGGCCGTTATCAAAAATTAAAATTTGGGGAACGCTGAGAATGTTGAATTTTGAGGAGAGCGCCGGGCTTGAATCCACGTTTAATTTGCCGACTCTGATTTTTCCCTTTGCATCTTTTGCGTAATCGTCAATAATCGGTATAAACGTCCTGCATGAGGGGCACCAGGGGGCCCAAGCAAACAGGAGCACCGGAAGCGGGGATTTGAGTACCAGATTGTCGAAATTCGAATCTGAAACCATCAACGGCTGGGACACAAACAATTCTTTTGTTTCAAGTATTGCCCCGCATTTTCCGCATTTGGGGCCACCGTCTATTTTCGCAAAGGGTATTCTATTGCGGGTTCCGCATGCCGTACACCGGAAAAAAACGGATTCGCCGGCATTCTTACCGGGTTGATCCGTTTCAAGGGGTGTCCCGCATTTTCCGCATGTTGCGGTGCCTTTCATCTTCTCCGTTGACACTCTGTTTTTTACGCCGCATGTTGAGCATCGGACCACGCGGTGTGTCTTATTCTCCATTGAGTTTGTCCTCCAAAATTCATGCAAAACAAAAAAAGGTCTTTTCCATTTAAAATATAGTCCGTTTCTCTAAAAATCAATCTATATCAGCAATTCGAAGTTGTGAACCTTCTTCACGGTTGTCAACCGAGATTGGAAAAAACTAAAAAATCTGTTAACAAGATTAAAGTTGCCCAGAATATCCTTTTTATGAAATTTAAAATAAAAAACCCGAAAACAATAGGAGGTCAATTATGGAACAATTAAATTATCAAGAGACCGCTCAATTCATAAGAGAAAACCTGCGGCTTAAAACATTTCCTTTGGCGGTTAAATTTTTAGAGGATAAATCCGATCTTCCTGAAAAAACACGACAACCTTCCGCTGTTTTGGGTAAACGCATCACTATTTGCCAGGGTGTCACCTTGGCCAGGAATTACGGATGGACCGTAGGACTCTCCAAAGAAGATTTGATCTGTGTTCCGGCAATGATCGCCTTTGGTTTCAGCGGTGCAACCCGCCCGGTGGATACACTGGGCAAACTTTTCTGTGAAGTGGCCTTTTCCCAAAATGAAGCGGGTGGCATTAAAGAGGCTGAAGCCATGACCCGCCTGGAGAACGAGGAATGTCAGGCCATGGTCTTGGCTCCGTTACAAAAAGGGTTATTCGATCCGGATACCGTGGCTATTTTCGGCAACCCTGCCCAGGTTATGAGATTGATTCAATCTTTTGTATTTATGGAGACCACCCGTATTTCCGGCAACTTCGGCGGAAAGGTGGAATGTACCGAATATCTCATTGCCCCCTTTAAAACCGGGTTGCCTCGTATCGCTATACCCGGCATGGGTGATCGCATCTTCTCCATGACCCAGGATGACGAAATGGTTTTCTCTATACCCGGACATCTTCTTGCAGGTTTGGTTGAGGGTATGAAAGCGGCGGGGAAGAAGATCGGTGCCCGTTACCCGGTGACACCCTACCAGAACTTCGAGCCGGAATTCCCCAAACCCTACAAGCAGTTGGCGAAAGAATTGGGATTGTTTAAATGAAAACATCCGGTCTCCTGATTTTACTTTCTAATTGCCAATTAAGGAAAATGACATGGATACACGAACAGAGCTTTTTTTAAAACAGGTCAACAGAATTATTGAAAGAAAGTATTTTATATCTGCAGGCATGAACCAAAGTGATTTTATAGACACCCACATCATGCCGTTAAAGCAATACGTTGATAAAAACCATGTCATGGAACCATCAAAAGAAAATCGTATTCCAGTCTTATTGGTGGTGCCGAATACCACTGTAAC
>JASFLX010000119.1:0-8598 GCA_050117895.1 Desulfobacterales bacterium
AGACACAAAGAAAGAATAATAAATATATCCTTCGTGCCTGCCCGCCATCGGCTTCGCCTTAGGCGAGGCGGGCGGGTCTTTGTGTCTTGGTGGTAAATAATTTTGGTACGGCCCCTCTGCCTTCTTGCGCTTGTCAGGAGGGGCGGGCTCGTCAGGGGTTAGGTATAAGGTAATAATATCGTGACTGTGGTCCCCTGGCCTAACCTGCTATCCACCTTTATTTCGCCGTCGTGGGCCTCAATGATATTGTGGGCAATTGCAAGTCCGAGGCCGGTACCTGATGCTTTGGTCGTAAAGTAGGGATCAAATATATGTGCCAGATCATCTTCGCTGATACCGGCACCCGTATCTTGAACCCGGATTTTTATCCCATCCTTTTCTTGATTCTTTAAAAGCCATACATTAAGGCTCCCGCCTTTTTTCATTGATTCCATGGCATTAAGATATAGGTTCAGAAAAACTTGGTTGATCCTGTCCGGATCAACAAGAATTTCATCTATTTCAGAATCAAGACGGGTTTGAATCTTAATATTTGCATCGGAAGTCTGCCTTTCTATGAGCTTGAGAGAGTTCTTTAAAAAGATTCTGATGTTAATCGGTTTTTTTGAAACTGTAATGGGTCTCGCAAATTCATGAAGCTGACCCACAACTCTGTTTAATCTATCCACTTCCTGAATCATGAGGTTTGAGATTTGTTGGTTTTCCGGAACATCATGATATCTTTCTTTGAAATATGTAGCAAAGCCCTTGATTGAACTCAAAGGATTACGTATTTCATGGGAAATACCGGCGGCAAGCCTTCCTACGGATGCCAGGCGCTGGCTCCTTGCAATCTCTTTTCTTAAAGAACGAACCTCGCTGAGATCCTTGAAAAGCAAAACATACCCGAGAAACACACCGTCTTCATCTTTCAGTAATGTGGCGCTGACTTCAAGGGGAATAACCTTGCCTTCCCGGACAGTACAGTCGATTTCTTTTTCCACAACACCGTTTTCGGTATCGAGATTTTCCAGCAACTTCAATAATTCTTTCGGAACTACTTGTGTCGCATTTTCGCCGGTAACTTCCTCAGAGGAAAGGCTTAGAATGAATCCGGCCACATGATTTAAGGAAGTCACTTTTCGATGGTTGTCTATGGCAACAAGGCCGATAGGCATATTCTCAACCAGATTATCGGAAAAGGCTTTTATTCTGGAAAGGGACATCCTTGTCGCACGATAATTCTGGGCCAAAAAAAGCAGGGTTATGCCGGCAAATCCGATTAAAAGAAGAATCATACCCATTACCATTGTATGTCGGGTATCCGCCTGTATGGCCTCTTCAATGGAAGCCATGTCCAGACCCACAAAAATGATCGGATTGAATGTAGGAATATCTAAGCTTTGATTCATTCCTTGCTGAAACCACAGTTGCATCATCATGTGGCCGTTTCCCACATTCAACCCACTTTCTACGGGTGAGAACTTTCTGAACACCTCAAATATTTTTTTACCTTCGGAATTTGATGCAACGCGCCACTTTATTGTTTTTTTGTGTATGATTCTTCTGAGATTTAATCCTTTGCCATGAATTTTGCCAATATATCCGGGATTATTATGAGCGAGAATGTTACCGTTGGTATCGGTGACCAGCAGATAAACAATATCATGTTGCTGGGCCGTCTCAGTGAGGAGTTTCTGGAGCTGGACCTTGCTCCAGCTAAATCCAATTCCTGTCCGGGTACCGGCCTCAAACGATCGTATCAGGGCAGCTCCTTTTTCCAACAACAGGCGGAAGCTGTTTTCTTTTTGGCGGGTGATATTCTGGAAGGTCATAAAAGCAAAAATCGGGAACAGAACCACCACCGCACCCATAAATATCCAGGGTGGAATCCCCACCCAGAATCTCTTATTTTTAATTTTAGTTGACATAAGTATTTTTTAGAGCAAATCCTATGCCACCAGCTCGCGAGTTGTTACCGGCGAACCGTTTGCTTTTATATTTTCTTTTAATTCCATGAATCTAAATCCAAAATCCAAAAAGAAAGTGTGTACTTGTTACCCACAGAAATGATTGGATCCTTTCAATCTGGATACTTAGTATCCACTATATGGTTGTTCGTCGCAAGGAAAAAAATATTAATTTACCGAAAGCTCTTTGATGTCTTTGAAAGGGAAAAGAGTTGTAAGAATGGATAGGCGAGATGAATGCGCTATGGATATTCGATATTTTCAGCTCTGGGTATAAATGTTTTAATGGCTTTGAGTTCATTGTGCATAATGGGCCTCCAGTCGATATGATAAAATACTTCAGTTCCAAAATAGGACTTGGGCTTAAAGACGGCGACATACAAAGCCGGCTCATCCGGATAGTGCTCTATCCATAACGTCTCATCGATTGTTAGATTAAAATCCCTGTATATCCTTTTACCCAGGCTTTCGGCACAGGTTGTTCTGAAGATGCCTTCTCCGGTTTGTGTCGCAATAATGACGTAGGGTCTAAGGTACTTGACTTCCGGCCGGTCTATCGAAAAATCTATGATTCTCAACCACCATGAGCAGGCGCAATTACCAACAGATTCCTGCGAAGTGTCTTCCTGCCGTTGCAAGCGATATGTTCCGTCGAAAAGAATCAAACTTTGGTTACCCCAACATTCATAAATGAGTCTGTTGATTAATGGTCTTTTCGCACAATCTATGCGTTATGCTCAAAAAATAATCCTCGGAATATCGAATATATGCCTGTGATTATTTTTTTCGCATGCCTTGATCTTGAACGAAAATCCTCATTAATCAACAGACTCATAAATGCTTTAAAAAAGACTCATCTGACGATCTTCCTTCTTTTTCCAGCCCGTTATCGGTCCTTTTCGAATTTCAGCAAAAACACCGGGTGCAAGATTCGTATGGCGGGCCCAATCCAGCATGATCTTGGCAATGGTTTCGGAAGTGCTATTCTTCCAGTTTTTACCGAGATTCTCACAAAGTTCAAGACCTAGCTTTAAAAGTGTATTGCCTTTATTCTTATGTGATTCAAGTATTTCTATAAAGTTTGAAAATGAAGTCAATTGCAAAGCACTTTGTCCGAACAAGTAAGGACGTCTATCCGGATGTGATACGAACTCTTCCGTTTTTGGCAGCACTTTTATCAATGACGTCTTTCTTGAAATGAATCCCAGATCTTCCAATGTTGCAAGGGCTCTAAAAATCGTGCTTTTTCTCAAGCCTTTCCAATTCACTCTCCCGTCTCCATGAAGGGCTTGAACAATCCTTATGGCGACATCTTCAACAGGGGAATACTGAATTTTCGGAGTGTTGGCGCCACGTCTTTTAGGTAACAGCAGGTGACGCTCGCGGATTTCCGTTGCAGGATCAAAGCGAATGAGATTTCGATTTTTTTTGTCGAAAAGAGCCAGATCGGCAATATCCATCCATTTCGCCAGGATACGGGCGTAATTTAGCCAGCCTTGTCGGGTTGTCGAAATATAGACGCACCACGTCTCAAGCAGTTTCGCAACGCTGTTAATGGCCAGAGCATTTTTTTGTTCCAGAGTTTTCAAGAGCTGTTTGACCTGACGGTTGGCTCTAAGACGATCTCGCAGATGGTTTCGTAATACACCCTCAACATCACGGGGCGATGAAGGAATCTTGATTTGCAAGGAAGCCTTGCCCTTTATGATTTTTACAAGTCCGAGAGAATCCATGTCTTTCGCGATCTTGCAGAAAATGTTTTCCGGTAAGCCATGTTTGGAAAAATCGGAAACATCCAGTGCGCCGTCGGCCGACTGAAGGATCTTTACAGCCTTTATAATATTACCGGTGCCGGCACCAAGAATATAATTATCCCAATTCGGCAATACGTCTGCGTTCAGGTAATCGCGAAAAATATCTCCGTAGACATCCACGGTGCTCCCGATGCTTACGATCAACTTCTGCTGGATTAAATTTTGTATAATTTGAGGTTCAAATATGGGTTTCGATTCTTCAAGATGCAGGGGTGCACACCCGGCAATTTTAAGTAATGAGGTGCTTTCTCTATCTGACAGCTTTTGCAAGTCATGCTGAAAAAATTCTTCAATGCTGAGAAGATGACCGGGAATATCTATCTGTGGGATTCCGGATTGCCTGGCAATCTTCACATGAAAACAAAGCAACTTCAGCAGCCAGGGATATCCTTGTGAAAATTCAACGAGAAATGATTGAAGATCTTTTGTTAAGGTTTCACCCAAATCTTTGCCGAGTTTTTTCAAAAACGCATCAATTTCGGGTCTGGAAAAAGTATTCAAAATTATATGTTTGCTGTTATCCGTAACAGCTTTCAGCAGTTCTCCGGAAAATCCATGGGTCGATAAAATAAGATCCTTATTCCACGAGAAACAAAGAATTATGTGGGTCTGTTTTTCGCATATTTTCAGAAACAGGTCTTTAATCGGTTTCAGCACATCCGGCTGAAGAAAAATGTTTTCGAACTGATCAAAAAAGATGAACAGTAGTTTGCTGCGAGATTCGAGAATTTGCCCGATGTCAAAAATTGCTTGTACTGCACTGTCTAAGCTTTTTGCGGATTTTGAAACATCCGTTTCGGTGAGCAGGCCGCCGAAGTCTCCGAACTTTTTGAGAGTATAGTCGACTATACGGTCAAGGAACCTTGAAGACGATGCGGTGCGTGAATCGATGGCAACGGGAAAGTGTCCCATTTTTAAAAGACGTGCGACACTTGCAAGGATCAGCGAACTTTTTCCCGATCCCGAAGGGCCTTCAAACACCATGCTACGATATGGTGTCTCCTTATTTATGAGTTCTGCCGCAAATGAATCGAGTTTTTTGAGTAAAAGTCTTCTGCCTACGAAATAATTGGGCGGTGCCGGCAATTGATACTCGAAACATTCGGAACCTCCCCGTATTTCGACAATCTCATCGGCATCTTGAAACAGACCCGGCTGGAGGACCGCCTTGCCTCCCAAAGAAATGTTGTCAAAATCTTCAAGCGCCGGATATAGTTTTGTCAGATAGCCCAACGTGGAGCGATTTGAAACAGGGATGCCACTGTGGTTAAAAATGGCGATTTGATCGGGAGTTTTTTTGCCTGGAGAGGTGATCGGATGGACCCAAAACACTCCTTTTTCGGTATACAGCAGAAAACACTCACCGGGTTTTCCCATATTCTTGGGAATACGTTTTACAGCCGTATCCGGACTTACACCTTCCGGAATTCCTGAAATTGCTTTCAGAACTTCGACTTCCTCATAAACATATGCCGTGACTTGAGAATTTCCTTCTATATGCTCTCGATAAAATTCCCTGGCAGAACGGTCGATAACGGGAAGTGCGATGAAGAGGCCGTGGCACCGTTTGTCTTTGTGCCATCGCGCCATATACTTGCCGAAAAATGCTTGGAGCCTGGAAGCGGATATGGCTGTTTCATAAAACTTACAGTCGGCAAAAAGGGGTGAGCCGGTTGCGATATGTTTCCCCGCAATATCGACTCCCATTTCATCGGTGTCTGCGTGCAGGATGCGTTGGACGCTGTATCCATAGTGATGCAGGACCTGGGTCATCATGGCTTCAAACAACTTGTTTCGTGACCGGGCCCGGGTCTGTGGGGATCTGCCATGTCCAAGTATTTTCAAGCGTCCCATTTCGATGTTATCCTGGTATGAAAAATAACGATGAAATCCAATGAATCGATCTTATCCATGATTCTGTGGCATATTTATATAGCAGCATACCAGAAATTTACAAAAGATCAAGTTGTTAAGCTAACTGAAAGTTACTTCTCAATAAGTTTTGGTGTATGAAATAATCATATGGACCCGAATCCATAATTTTTTGAAATGTTAGGATGAAACCAATGAACGAATTAAGCTTGGGAGTTGTTTGGATTATATTCTTTCCTTGTAGGTCTCCTGGATGGTCTTTACCAGGCAGGTCAGGGTATGATTTACTGGAGTCGGGATGCCCAGTGCATTTCCTTCCCGTACGATAGCGCCGTTTATGAAGTCAACCTCGGTAATTTTCTCCTTTAGGACATCCTGAAGCATGGAAGCGATGTTTTCCGCCGTATCCCTGCAGACCTCCATGACACGGGCGAGAGGGTCGGGATAAGGAAGCCGTATGTTTTTAGCATGAGCCACGGCAACCGCCTCTTTAACCGCATTTTCCATGACCCGGCGAGTTCCGCTGAATTCGATCAAACGCCCGTTTTTAAGTCGTGTAATCGCGGTGAGCACATTGATCCCCACATTAATAATCAGTTTGCCCCAGATAAGATCAACCACATTTTTTATGGATCGGGTTTTAAAACCTGCCGCGTTAAACGCAGAAACAATTTTTTCTAAAGGACCGTTGGGATCTTCTTCAGGCCCGATAATAGTCTCTCCCTGCCCGGCATGTCTTATTTTCCCCGGTCCCAGAAGGGTGGACCCATGCGCCGTAATACCGCCGAACACTTTTTCCTTACCGAATATCTCCTCCAGTATCTCAAGGTTTCCCACTCCGTTTTGCAAGGTAACCACGAACGCTTCGGGACTCAGCCACGGTTTGATGATCTTCGCCGCTTGTTTTGTTTGATAGGACTTTACGCAAATTAATACAACGTCAGGTTGTATGGAAATCGAGTTTGCTACCGCAGGCACTTTTACTGTATAGTCGCCGGTAACCCCTTGAACTTCAATTCCCTGATTCTTTATCTGCTGTGCTCTTTGTGGCAAATAATCCAAAAGAGTGACCTTAAAACCCGCTCTCTTTAATCCGGCGGCGAATAAACATCCCATGGCTCCGGGGCCAACCACTAAAAAATGCATGATACGACTCCTTTTGATACACCAGAGTTGTGTAAACTCTAGACTTTTATAACATCACGAGAAACTCATCAACTTTTAACATAGATAGTTAAAACGGTCAATTATTCACATGGGTTGAGACAGAGTAAATGCGTTAATCTGGGTACAGCGTAACAACGGCGTGTCTCTCTTGGAAACAGACTGACTGTTTGAAGAGCTTTAGCACGCGTTAGCCCGAACCGAATGAAGCTATGACTAAAAAAAATCAATTGTATAATTTAGCTACGAATAGTTCTTAATAATTCTGTCTCGGCTCGGGCTTACGGGTGCTTAAGCACAAGTTTCAGTCGGTTGGAAAGAGAGATACGCCGTTGTGGAGCGGTCTAACGGTATTGGGATTCAAAAGCTTGTACTAAAAGTTTATTTCGCTTTGAAAAACCTGGTCCTCTGGGCAAGGATTTTTACTCCACGACTGGAAAATCCGACCCCTGAACCCGTTAACGACGACCAAATTTTTTGTGCGTCTTGACCATTTAACGACGGTTTGATATCCACATCATAAAATTTCGGATATGGAAAGGAATACTTATGCTGATTACTGAGATACTGGCCCGAAATGCCCGTATGTATGGTTTTGAAACGGCACTCGTAGAAAGGGAGCCGGCCAAAAACCGTCGCAAGGAGATCACCTGGAAGGAGTTTGACGACCAGGCCAATCAGGTGGCCCAAGTCCTGATCTCCCGGGGAATTACAAAGGGTGACCGGGTGGTCCATTTAATGACCAATTGTATCCAATGGCTGCCTGTCTATTTTGGGATACTTCGTACGGGCGCCTGGGCGGTTCCTCTTAATTTTCGCTTTGTGGCAAAGACGATCCTGCGCTGTACGGAAACCGCCGAGGCAAAGGCCTTTATCTTCGGTCAAGAATTTATTGAACGTATTCATTCCATCAAACAAGAGCTTGATCGATTCGTAGAAACCTATATTTTTTTGGGTCCGGAGAAACTCAGGCCCGACTATGCCGAATCCTATGAGAAAGTTCTTGCAGATCACTCTTCTATAGATCCTGAAGTTCCAATAAAGATTTCCGATGAAGCGGCCCTTTATTTTACTTCCGGCACAACCGGCACACCCAAGGCAACACTTTTAACTCATAGAAATCTCGAGTTTTCCTGCTTTGTGGAAAATCTGCATCACCGTCAGACCCACCGGGATAATTTTCTTTGTATCCCTCCCCTATATCACACCGGAGCCAAGATGCACTGGTTCGGTAATTTCATTGTCGGCGCCCGGAGCGTTATTCTTAAAGGGATCGAACCCAAGTGGATCATGGAAGCCATTTCCGAGGAACAGGTAACGGTGGTCTGGCTTCTGGTTCCTTGGGCCCTCGATATTCTTTTTGCAATTCAGAGCGGGGAAATGAATATCAAAGATTACCATCTGGATCAATGGCGGCTGATGCACATCGGCGCCCAGCCCGTACCTCCCAGCCTTATTAAGGAATGGAAAAAAGTTTTCCCCCATCACCAATATGATACCAATTATGGTCTGACCGAATGTACCGGACCGGGATGTGTTCATCTGGGGATGGAAAACATGCACAAGGTCGGTTCCATAGGCGTGCCCGGTTTTGACTGGGAAATCAAAATTGTAGACGACACGTTGAATCCTGTGGTTCAGGGAGAACCCGGCGAGTTAATGGTCAAGGGACCGGGGGTTATGAAGGAGTACTACAGAAATCCGGAGGCTACCCGTGAGGTTTTAGTCGACGGCTGGCTGTTAACCGGAGATGTAGCCCGGCAGGATCCGGAAGGGTTCATCTGGCTGGTGGACCGGAA
>JASFLX010000120.1:0-8580 GCA_050117895.1 Desulfobacterales bacterium
GATCGGCGGCGACGGATCGCTCCGGATCGCTCAACGCTTCGTTGATTTGGCCCTTCCCATTGTTGCCGTGCCCAAAACCATTGATAATGACCTGGGCAACACCGTCATCACATTTGGTTTTGATACGGCGGTAACCACGGCCACCGAAGCTCTGGATAAGCTTCATTCCACGGCAGAGGCTCACGAGCGGGTTATGGTGGTCGAAGTCATGGGCCGTTATGCCGGATGGATCGCCTTGAATGCGGGTGTGGCGGCAACAGCGGACGTCATCCTTATCCCGGAGATTCCTTTTGATATTGAGAAAGTTTGCCGGAAAATCATGGAACGGGAATTGCACGGCAGACGTTTCAGCATCGTTGTCGTTGCCGAAGGTGCCAAATCCATAGGCGGAGATTTGACCACGACCACCGACAAACTGGAACCCGGTCGCCAGGAAGTTCGTCTGGGGGGCATTGCGGCTAAAGTAACCGATCAAATTCATGCAATCACCGGAAAGGACTGCCGGTCTATTGTTTTGGGGCATTTACAGCGCGGCGGTTCACCCACGACCTTTGATCGATTGCTTTCGCTGCGTTTCGGGACGGCCGCCGTCAGGTTTGTTGAAAAAGAAATGTTCGGTTATATGGTGGCCCTCGACTCGCTGGAGATCAAGTCTGTCCCTATTAAAGATGCGATCGAAGGGACGAAGTTTGTGCCCCTTGACTGCGACACCGTCGCCGCGGCCCGCGATCTGGGTATTTCTTTCGGCGATTGAAAAAGATGTATTTAAAAAGCGGGATGCGAGGAGGGGGTAAAATGAAAGTATATAAAAAAATCATGGTGGCGTGTGACCTGTCAAAATATTCGTTTCAGGCCATCAAACACGCCGCCGAACTGGCCGAGCGCCTGAAAGCAGACCTGATCATCATCAATGTTATCAACCAGAAGGATTATTTGGCCGTGAGGGAAGCTATGGCCAGAATAGTGGCGATGGGGAACGATATTTCCATATCAACGGAAGAATACCTCGAGGATATGAAGGAAGACCGCTCCGCGGAAATCAGAAAACTGGTCGAAGCGGCCAAGTGCAAGCACCTGGTCGTGAAGATCATGTTTCGCACTGGCATACCTTTCGAAGAACTAATTGGCGCCGTAAAAAAAGAGGATGTCGATATGCTGGTGATGGGAACCAAAGGCCGCAGCAACCTTGCCAATGTTCTTTTAGGTTCAACAGCGGAAAAGATGTTTCGCCATTGTCCGGTGCCGCTGCTCAGTGTTCGACCACAAAAATCGTAGTTATAAACACGTCGGTGCTTTTTGGGTTGCGTTCGCAACCATCCTGCCACAGATCGGGAGGGTAAAACGGCGGCCGACTTGTTCGCTTCAGATAAGGTCAGAATATTTGCAGGCCGCTGAAAATCGGAAATTAGGCGAACGGTCTCAAGATGCCTGATCACCTATATGCCCGGCAAACTGTCTTCGCAAAAATTTAAGTTTCAAATATATCGCGTTTATTTTCGCGGTGATCTACGATGTAGAGCACTTTGGAGATTTCAGATATATTTTCCTTGAGCGTCTCGAGAACTCTGCGGTCCAGATCAAAAAAACGGATATAAACATTGCGAAATCCATCCGGGACCTTTTCATAGGATGTAAGGATGCTCACCATGCGACCACCGAGGTCTCGAATCGCACGTGTTATCCCCTTCATAGAACCCGGTCGATCCTCTATCTGAATGGCCATCTGAATCCCTCTTTTGCCGATTCCGGCCAGAGATATCAGGACTTTGAAAATATCCGATTTCGTAATGACACCGACGATGTCGCCCTGCGAGCCCGTGACCGGCACCCCGGAAATTTTGTTTTTCAAAAGCACTTCAGCAGCTTCTTCCACGGTAAAATCCCAAGGAACGGTGATGGGTTTCGGGATCATAATGTCCTTAACTTTAATCTGACCGATCAGGTACAGCAGTTCGTGAATCTCCAATGAAGTGGCATCGGAGGCTGAAGCCCGTTTCAAATCCCTGTCGGTGACAATGCCCACAAGCTTCCTGTTCTTCATTACCGGCAGCATGCGAATACTATGTTCTTTTAAAAGTCCGATGGCATGCTGCATGGTTTCGTCTGCATCCACCGTAATTACTTCTATGCTCATCCATTCGCGGACTAACATGTTCACCTCCTCCCAAATAGTGCCTGAACGAAAACTGTCTTTTCCACCAATATCTGCGCCGTCCCCGAGAACTGCTGAGCAATTTCACGGGGCGGCGGCATCCCATTTGCAAAAATATAGCCGATGGGTGTGTGAGTTTTATTTAACAGGTCGTTGAAATCTTTAATACATATCATTATTCATAGATGGCATGGCTGGTGTTTTTTTCTTCTCCGGCTTTTCAGCCACTATGGCCTCGGTGGTCAGCATGAGCCCGGCTACGGAAGCCGCATTTTGAAGGGCGAAACGTACGACTTTGGTCGGATCGATGACACCGGCTTTCAACAGATGTTCATACTTCTCGGTTTCGGCGTTAAAGCCGAAATCGTCTTTTCCTTTCATCACTTTGTTCAAGACTACCATGCCTTCATGGCCGGCATTCATAGCGATCTGTCGCAGGGGCGCACTCAGAGCCCGTTTTAGAATGTTAATTCCTTCCTTTTGCTCCTCTGAAGTTGGAACCGTATCAAGGACACGGATACATCGGACCAGAGCTACGCCACCGCCCGGAACGATTCCTTCTTCAACCGCTGCCCGAGTGGCGTTCAGAGCATCTTCCACCCGTGCTTTTTTCTCCTTCATTTCCGTTTCGGTGGCAGCGCCCATATTAATGACTGCCACACCGCCGATCAGCTTGGCCAGGCGCTCCTGAAGTTTTTCCCGATCGTAGTCCGAGGTGGTTTCTTCGATCTGAGCGCGGATCTGACGCACCCGGCCGTCAAGTTCTTCCTTTTTCCCGGCCCCTTCCACAAGGGTCGTGTTGTCTTTATCGATCTTTACCCTTCGGCATTTCCCAAGATCCTTCAGGGTCACTTTGTCCAGCTTGATTCCCAAATCTTCCGAAACCATTTGCCCCCCGGTTAAAACAGCAATATCCTGAAGAATCGCCTTGCGACGGTCTCCATAACCAGGTGCCTTGACAGCAGCGATTTTCAATGTCCCCCTCAGTTTGTTTACGACCAGTGTCGCCAGGGCTTCACCATCTACATCCTCGGCAATGATTAACAAAGACTTTCCGCTCTTGGCGATACTCTCCAAAAGGGGTAGCAAATCCTTCATGCTGCTGATCTTCTTTTCGTGGAGCAAAATGAAAGGATCTTCCAGCACAGCCTCCATTTTTTCGGAATTTGTCACAAAGTATGGAGATAGGTAGCCGCGGTCGAATTGCATGCCTTCTACCAGTTCTAGAGATGTTTCCATACCTTTGGCCTCTTCCACGGTGATGACGCCTTCCTTACCGACCTTTTCCATGGCCTCGGATATGAGTTGGCCGATCATCTCGTCATTATTTGCCGCAATGGTACCGACCTGAGTAATTTCAGTTCGATTTTTGGTCGACTTGGAAATTTTCTTCAGTTCTTCAACGACAGCAGCAACTCCAAGATCGATACCGCGTTTCAAGGCCATGGGGTTCAAACCGGCGGTCACCAGCTTCTGGCCTTCACTAAAAATATGCTGGGCCAGAACCGTTGCCGTGGTCGTGCCGTCACCGGCTGCATCGCTGGTCTTGCTGGCTACCTCTTTGACCATCTGCGCCCCCATGTTTTCAAATTTTTCCGCCAATTCAATTTGCTTGGCAACGGTGACGCCGTCCTTGGTGACAGTGGGGGATCCCCAGGACTTTTCCAGAACCACGTTTTTACCCTTGGGACCTAAGGTTACTTTTACGGCATCCGCCAGGAAATTGACGCCCTTACGCAGCTGCTCTCTGGATTTCGTGCCGTATGATATCATTTTTGCAGTCATAGGTTTACTTCTCCTTACTTTTTTTAAATGTTTAGTTCACAACGGCCAGAATGTCCGATTCGCTCAGGAACAGATGTTCGACATTATCAATATTTATTTCGGTCCCCGCATATTTTGAAAAAATAACGTGATCTCCCTCTTTCACATCTAGAGAAAACCGTTTACCGTCTTCTCCCCTTTTCCCCGGACCCACAGCGACCACCCGGCCTTTTTGTGGTTTTTCCTTGGCGGTATCCGGTATGATGATGCCGCCTTTGGACCTGTTTTCTTTATCAAGTCTTATGACCAGCACTCTGTCATTTAACGGTTTAATTTTCATTTTACTTTTGTCTCCCTTTACCTGTTGTTTAGTTTTAACACGACTCGATCTTATAACCTTTCACATTACGGTTTAGATCGTCTTTTTCATTACACCAATAGCAAAATAAATGCCAATTTTTATGATTTATAACCTATTGAAATATTATACTTTTTTATCGAAGCCTCACGGACAGGAAATGACAGTTCCGATAAAAATTAAATTTCAGATGATTGGAGGTGTTTATGGAGTATAAACCAAAGACTTTAGAAGTCCGATATTGTCGTCATCGGAACTTTTTCTTCTTATCCGGCGACAAGACGGAACCGGTGACAGCTGTGCTAAAAAGGGTAACATCTCAATTAACAGATTATTTTCCACACTAAACCGAATGGTTAGAAGTGGTTCCAAAACCTTCGATCAGGTTCAAAGTCAAGGCGGGGCGAGGGATTCAAACGCAGGAATATATGTAATATTTCGAGTATTGAATCCCTCGGTCCAACACAGAAATTGGGCCTGATGGGAGGTTTTGAAACCACTTCTAGTCTTCTGTGGCCACAGTGTAAAGCAAGGTGGCTACGAATTTTTCAAAATCTTTCAAGCCTGCCACGGACATGTATTCGTTGGACACGTGCGCCCTCCCGCCATGCCCGAGACCTCCGCAAACCACCGGCATGTCCAGTACCCTTTGGAAAGCAAAGTGCGGAGCGGCGAATGTGGACATGGGCCATACTTCGGGTTCGATATTATGCAAACGATAGGCCTGAAGCATTTTCTGAACAATTCGTTCTGAAAAATCCGTTTTGGCCCAGGTATAAGCGTCTCTTACAATAATTTCGATATCGGCGTAACCCCGGCCGTCAAAATGGGTTTTTAAATACTCCACGACCTGCTCAGGCTCCAGGTTCGGTCCAAAGCGGATGTCGATTTTGGCGATTGCCTTTCGGGGCAGAACCGTCTTGGTGCCGGATCCCGTGTAGCCGGCCCTAAATCCATTGATATTGATTATCGGCGAATAGAGTCCTTTCTTGAGCAGTCCGACCCCGGAACGGTCATATTTAAAGCACAGGCTTTTCATCTCTTTCAGAAACGCCGTTTCGTCAAAGGTTTTTGATAGATTTTTAAGCAGTTTCAGGTCTTTTTTGTCCGGGGGCGCCACAGCTTCATTAAGGCCTGCAATCTTAATATTCTCTTTCCTGTCTGTCAGCGAGCTCAAAGCATGGATCAGTCGCCATACCGGAGAGGCTACCCAGGCACTGTCTGATCCATGAAGGGACGTGCCTATCGGTCCCCCGCTCTGTCCTCCCCGACAAACGAGATCCATGCACACGATGCCTTTAAGCCCCAGTAGCAAAGCAACTTTTCCCTTCAGATCTTGCAGGAAATCAAAATCCACCACACCAAAACCCCGGAGTTCATCACGATGGGTGCGGATGAAACTTTCAAACTGAGGGCTTCCGACTTCTTCCTCTCCTTCTATGATAAAGATAAGATTGACAGGGAGTGTGTCCGTGGCCTTAATCGTCTCCAGCACATTGAAAAGTCCGTACAGAACCCCTTTGGAGTTATAAGCGCCCCTTGCAATCACACAGGGCCCTACGCCTTTAAGGTTATGAATTTCGGCTTCAAACGGAGGAGATATCCAGTTCCGTTCTTCTGCAGGTTGTACATCGTACATACCGTAAATGATTAACGTTTTTTCTGCATCGGCATTCAAGCGGCTATAGACAATGGGAAACGATGGGTTGCCCCATAAGGATACGTGTGCACCCAAATCGGTAAGAATATCTTTGATTCTTTCTGCAGTTTCACGAATCCCCTCTCCGGTTACCGAAACACTCTTTAGTTTCAAAAAGGCCCGACACTTGTCCAGATGTCGATCAAAATCTTGGTCTATGGCTGCGTGGACCTTTTCCAGAGAAGCTGATTTTTTCATAACATAAGGGCTTAAGCGGCAACACTGTCTTGATCACAAACCGTGAGGCTGGATGCGCGCAAATATTCCAACCTCTGCTCCGCCGCCTGGAGGATTGCCTGTAACATTTCGGCGTATGACATCCCTCCAAATTTTGCCATTTTGGCCAGATGTCCGTCCCAACACCAGCCTGGATTGGGGTTTACTTCCAAAAGTTTGGGTTGCCCTTTGGCATCGAGTCTCCAGTCGAACCGGCTGTAATCCCGGCATTCCAGTCGTTCGAAGAGCTTCATACAGCATTCTACGATAAATTTTTCCGTTGTTTCCTCCAAATTCGTAGGAATAGACTTTATTTGATAGTACGGGGAATCCGGAAGCCATTTGGCTTCATACCCGCAAATTCGCGGTAGACCCGCAGGGACATCTGAATAGTCCTCTTCCGTTATCGGAAACACCGTATACGATGTCAGGGGATTTCCGATGATTCCCACGCTCAGGTCTTTACCCGTTAAGAGCTCTTCAACCAGAATCGGCTTTTCATATCCCAGCCTCTCTCGGATCATGGAAATAGCATTGATCAATTGTTCATGATTGTTGGCAACACTGTGCTGAGTGATGCCGAAACTGGAATCCCCGAAGTTGGGCTTGACAATGACGGGAAAACAAAACGGCAGGTTGAACGACGTGTCATCCGGTTCAATGAAAAACGCCTCGGGAACCGGGATATCCATCTCCTTGGCGATGCCGCGTACCAGCGATTTGTCATAGCAAAAGGCCAGGCACTGAGAAGACGATCCCGTATAAGGCAGATCAAGCATTTCCAGCAAGGCCGGAATATGGAGTTCCTTTCGGGGATCGTTATTGTAGCCTTCATCGCAAAGGTTGAAGACCAGATCGATTCTTCCGGAAACTTTATTCAAGTCCGAGATGATCGTGTTGTGATTCGACAGGTATGTGAAGTCATACTCCTGCAATGAATGCAGCGCCGATTTCAACTGATCGATGGTGTAAAGATCATCATCATCAAAAATTGCACACGGTTTGAGCGGGTCCGGCTTATTGGGATCCCCGAAAAGCACAACGATTTTTTTCTTCGTCGTTTTTCGCAGTCTTTTTTTAACCGGCGTCCATTCCTTTTTGACTTTTCCGGTAACTACAATCCGTTTTTCCATCATTCCCAGATCCTGGTTTCTCACCGAATCTGTTGCGATTTCACCATGAACGACCACATCGGAAAAGCCTGCTTGTCCAAGTAGTGTAAAAAGATCATCTTTGGTGTAGAGTCTTTCCGCATAAAACTGGTCGGCGATGACGCCTTTGGTTACATCTGTCACGACTTCCCTGGAGATCAGACGCTGCCGGTCCGCGGAAAGGGAACGCTCCCGGCAGACGAAAAGCTTTTTATCGATCCATTCCCACGAACGGGCTTGAAATTTTTCTCTAAGGTATTCGCCGTTGGTCACATCCAAAAGTACTTGTCCCCAGGGTTTCAAAACCCTGAATATCTCTTTCAGTATCCTCAAATCATCCCGGACGCTTTCAAAATATCCGAAACTGTTACCGAGCATTGTGACCACTTCAAAACTATCCGGAGAGAAAGGAAGTTTTCTGGCATCCCCTTCTTTGAACTTGAGGTTGAGATTCTCTTTTTTTGCCGATGTCTTAGCTTTCTGAATCAGATAACGGGACCGATCCAATCCTTCGACTTTATACTTTCTTCGGGAAAGTTCAAGCACGTGCCGGCCCTGTCCACAGCACAAATCAAGGATCGTGTCATCCGTCGATAAATTTAAAATTTTTGTAAACAAATCGACTTCTTTACGCGTAATATTTAAGTCTTCGACAACATCTGCGTCGGTTTTAAGGTAAAGAGAGTTAAAAATGTTACGCCACCAGTCCGCTTGAACATAGTCTTCAAGAGAATCTACAGGTCCTAATACCATTGACGTTTGATTCGATTTTTTTTCCCGCGTTAAAGTTTTGTCGGGTATTTTCTTTAATTGTTTCATGTCTCTCCTTTTGTTTTGGCCAAATATCCTTGTGCTGAATTTCCGCATCACTATGACAATCTAAATAAAATGTCAGCTTATCAGCAATTGTTGTGCCAAATGATTGAAGGATCGAGCAGTTTTTCTTTTGAAGCCACAAATTAAGCAGAATGAATGTAGAGATAGAAGCCCGGTTGGCAGAAATTTCGCCTTTTTTCAACAATCGGACTGAGTGTTAACAATTGAGATGCAAATGCCTTAATTTCATAATTAGGAATTCCAAAGTCCGATTTCAGCTGTATCGGAACTCATAATTCCTAGTTATCAGTTTTTGAGCGAATTTGCCAAACTGACTGTTTTTTCAGGCTATTTTCTTTTTTTGAAGCTTTGATCTGCCTTTCTGTTAGCGGCTGAATATAATTTGTCTTACCGATTATAAGAG
>JASFLX010000121.1:0-8553 GCA_050117895.1 Desulfobacterales bacterium
ATTTCAATTGGAATGATGGAATAATGGAATGATGGAATGATGGAATAATGGGTTATGGAAAGATGGAAAAGTGGATTATTGATAAAATGTATTTTGATAGAATAGTTTAAAAAACCATAAATAAAAAAATCCTTTAGAAACCAACATTCCATTATTCCATATCTGAGGCAATAGACCATGCCTCAATAAATTGCTTTAGGTATCCGCTTATTGCGGGATAGAATTTACGAGACGTTACATGTTATATAAAAAGGTGTATATTGATTCATTTGGATATGAACTGGCGCCCAACGTGGTCTCATCAGATGACATTGAAAAAAGGCTTGAACCCTTATATAAAGCCCTTCATTTTCAAAAGGGACAATTGGAGGCGCTCACCGGAATCCGGGAACGCAGATTCTGGGACCCGGGATTTCCCATGTATGAAGGCGCCATAAAGGCAGGACAAAAAGCCTTGGATTCTTCCTTGGTTTCTCCCGAAGATATCGGAATACTCATATATGCCGGTGTTTGCAGAGACAATTTAGAGCCTGCAACCGCCTGCGCCGTATCTCACGGTCTGTGGCTGGGACCGGATACCCAGATTTACGATGTTTCAAATGCCTGTCTGGGAGTCTTAAACGGAATGATACAGGTGGCAAATGCAATAGAGCTCGGCCAGATCAAGGCCGGTCTTGTGGTGTCCTGCGAATCTGCCAGACAAATCATGGAATTTACCATTGACCGTCTCATTGAAACCAAGGATATGGAGCATTTTAAGAAGACCGTTGCGACGTTGACCGGAGGATCAGGGGCGGTGGCCGTACTTATGACGGAAGCATCTATTTCCAATACCGGTCATCGTCTTTTTGGAGGGGTGGTAAGAAGTGCGACCAGACATCATAAGCTGTGTCGATGGGGGCCGGATACCGGCGTGCCTGCCAGTGGGCTCCATGTCATGCAGACGGATTCCGTAGGCGTTCTACAGCATGGTGTTGTACTGGGTATAGAAACATACTACGCGTTTAAGAAAAAACTATCCTGGCCGGATGATAAGCCGGACAAGGTTATTTGCCATCAGGTCGGCGCCACTCATCAGAGAAATATACTCGACTCTATCGGGATCCCGGAAGAAAGAGATTTTACCACGTTCAAACACCTGGGAAACATCGGCACGGTATCTCTTCCTATCACAGCAGCCATCGCCGAGGAACGGGAGTTTTTGGTTAAAAATGACCTTGTTGGTTTTTTCGGTATTGGCAGCGGCTTGAACTGCCTGATGTTGGGAATAAAGTGGTAGGAATTCCGGGTATTGGTGGGTGTAAATCAAGGCCGTTGGTAAACGCTGATCCTTGTCTATTGACAAACCGTGGCTCCGAAGCTTTTTTTAGGTGTCAGGTGTCAGGTGTCAGGTTTCAAGGTTAAGGGGGAAACGAGGTGATCCATAGCAATTATATGGACGTGGAGGATTTTGAGGTCTATAAAAAGTTGTGAATGAACATGCTTTCTGACACCTGACACCTGACACCTGACACCAAATAGCCATGTTCAACTAAAAAATACTTGAGAATTGGATATTGAGAATTCGACATTGGATATTACTTTTTTGCAGAAGGCTTATCAAGTGACGCTTAATGGGAAAAATACTGTTTACGGAGGAAAACAAATAGATATTTCTTCTTTTTATCATCTTTATCCGTTTACATCCCATTACATGGAAATAAACGGTCTGAGGTATCATTTCCTGGACCAGGGAACCGGTGACCCTGTTGTAATGATTCACGGAAATCCAACCTGGTCTTTCTATTTTCGCAAGCTGATCCGGGAATTGTCTGGCCGATACCGTACGGTAGCACCGGATCATATCGGGTGCGGCCTGTCCGAAAAACCCGCCCTAAAACAATACGATTACAGGTTGAACAGCCGTGTGCGTGATTTGGAAAGCTTTCTTGAACACCTTGAGGTCAAGGAGAAAATTACACTGGTGCTCCATGACTGGGGCGGGATTATCGGTATGGTCTATGCGGTCAGAAACCCTCAACGAATCGGTCGAATGGTCATTATGAATACTGCCGCCTTTCGTCCGCCTCAGGGAAAAACGCTTCCCATAAGACTCAGTCTGGTGCGAAATGTCGCGCCGTTCGGGACTCTGGCGGTGCAAGGATTTAATCTGTTTGCCCGTGGTGCGCTTTACATGGCATCTTACAAAGGAATGGAAAAAGATGTTAAAAAAGGCTTCATCGCTCCGTACAACAGTTGGAATAACCGGATAGCAACCTTAAAGTTTGTTCAGGATATTCCCCTCAGCCGGAAGGATCCCAGTTATGGCCTTGTCAAGCATGTTGATGAAAACCTGTATAAACTCAGCCACCTCCCCATGCTTATCTGTTGGGGCGAGCACGATTTTGTTTTTGATTCCGAATATCTTGCCGAATGGCGCCGCCGTTTCCCGGATGCAGAGGTTCATGTATTTGAAGATGCGGGACATTATGTTCTCGAAGATGCGGCAGACAGAATTATTCCGTTGGTAAAGGATTTTCTGAAAAAGCATCCGTTGTGATTTTGGTTGTTTTAAACCTAACAATATTTGCCACAAAGTCACTAAGACACAAAGGATATGTTTATTTTTTTTCATGCCTTGATCTTGAACAGAAATCCTCATTTATGAATGGACACTAACTCAGGAACTAAAACGTGATGAATTCTTGCTTTTACGAATTCATCAACTGCAAAAGGAGATTTATAATGACAATTTTAAACAAATTGAAGGTCCTGCATTTCGGAGCAATAGGGTTGCTAATGCTATCTGCCGTTACAACCTTTGCAGGGCAACCGAAACCCATGGTTGAAAAACTGGCCGTGGTTAACGGAGTCGTAATTTCCAAAGTTGACTTTAACCGGAAATTACATCAGGTAAAACAGCATATTTTACAGCGGGGACAACAAATTCCCGATGATAAATTGGCTCAAATCAAAACGGATGTTCTTGAAACGATGATCAATGAAGAACTGTTGTTTCAGGAAAGCCGAAAAGATGGCATAACGGTTGAACCCGAAGCCATTGCCACGGATCTAAAGAAGATCAAAAAAGGATTTGCTACTGATTCTGATTTTAAAAAACTCATCGCTGAATCTGGTCTCACTGAAGCTGAACTTCAATCAAATCTTGAGCGAGGTCATGTCATCAATAAACTCATTGATAAGCAAATCATGGCACTGATTGTCATTCCTGATCAAGAGATAAGAAAATTTTACGATACCCATCCAAATTCCTTTAAGGAATCCGAGCAGGTCAGAGCCAGTCATATTTTAATCAAAATTGATCCTAAGTCCGAATCGTCCGTAAAAGATGAAAAAAAGGCAAAACTCCAAAACATCCAAAAAAGGCTGAAAAGCGGCGAAGATTTCGCCGTGCTCGCCAAAGAGTTTTCAGAGTGTCCGAGCAATATTAAGGGGGGTGATCTCGGTTATTTTCAACGCGGAAAAATGGTAAAACCTTTTGAAGATGTTGCATTTGCATTAAAAACAGGTGAAATCAGCGATATCGTTGAAACGCGCTTCGGATACCATTTGATTAAGGTTGTGGATAAGAAACCGGCATCAGTTATGAGTTATGAAGATGTAAAAAATAAAATTGGTGAGTATTTAAAAAATGAAAAAACAAGTAAAGAACTCAAAGGGTACATTGAAGAACTTCGGAAAAAAGCGGTTATAGAAAGAGTTACATCCTTATAATTAGTGCCTGAACGAAAACTGTCTTTTCCGCCAATATCTGTGTCAGACTCAAATTTTAATCCTCGAAATACTAACAGTATTCCTGTGGTTAAAATTTTCGTCTTCCTTGATCTTGACGAAAAATCCTAGTTTTCGTTCGGGCACTAACTTAACTATATTTTTTTAAGCAGCTGATTTGCTGCGGTGAGTGTGGGATCCCAGACCGGACCAAAGGGCGGGGCGTAAGCCAGATCTGTTTGGTAATATTCATCGACGGTCATTCGGCCGTGCAACGCAACTGCAATCGAATTAATTCTATGTGCAACACCTTCCTTACCCACCATTTGGGCACCTAAGAGACGTTTTGATTTTTTGTCGCCGATCATATGAACATGGATAACCGACGCGCCGGGGTGAGCATGGGCGCGGGAGCGGGTTTTAATAGTAACCTTTGCGGGCTCGAAACCAAAATGTTCAGCTTCTTTCATGGTGAGGCCGGTACGCGCCACTTCCAGATCAAACACTTTAAACACCGCTGTACCGGCAACCCCCGAAAGCTCAACCGCTTTGCCGCAGATATTGTCGGCAACGGCCCAGCCTGCGCGATTTGCCCGCAGCGCCAAAGGTATCCAGGTTTTTTTCCCCGAAACAACGTGATAGGCATCCGCACAATCTCCTGCAGCATATATGTTCTCATCCGAAGTTTTGAGGTTTCTATCCACGGCGATCGCATGGCTTAAACCAAGATCAAGGCCTGCACTGGAGGCAAGTTCACTGTTTGGTTTTATTCCAATGGCCACCAAAACCATATCGGCTTCAAGGATAAGATCGGAACATATAACCTGTAACCGTCGGCCTTTGGCGTCAATCTTTTGTAGTTTATGACCCGGATATAATGTTACTTTATGGGTTTCGACTTCTTTTTTAACAACATCGGACAGTTCTTCTTCCATCCAGGGCAGAAACACTGGGCCGGGTTTAACCATATCTACTTTTATGGATCTGGCCCTGAGCGCTTCGCACATTTCAAGACCGATATATCCCATGCCGATGATAACGACTTTTTTAACCGGGTTTGATTTTATGTATGCTTTGATTTTTCGCCCGTCATCCAGACTTTTTAAAGCCAAAACCCCGGGAAGATCAAAACCGGATAGATCGGGTATGATGGGAGACCCTCCGGTGGCAATCAGTAACTTATCATAGGAAAACAGGAATTTCTTTTCCTGCAGCGATATGCCGGCAACGGTTTTGTTTGAGGGATTAATGGATTCAGCGCAATGACCGGTCAACACATGGATCCCCTGTTTTTCCCGAAAGACATTTGCCTGTCTGACAACAAGATCATCAATTTCCCTGCTGGAATCTGCGATGTTGTATGGCATTCCGCAGGCACTGTATGAAACATCCAGTGTCTTTTCCAGGACGGTAATATCTAAATCAGGATCATTCCTTTTTGCTTTGCTTGCAGCACTCATTCCGGCTGCATCACCACCGATAACCAGAAATACCATAAAGCACCTTTAAAGGACTTGGTCCGCTGAGTTTATGCTAAGGAACGAAGTGCTCACATTCTTACCATTGACCTTCAACGTTTGCCTGATCAGAATAAGTCAATTTTCCTTGATTAAAGGCCTCCAGGGCATCTCTGACGGTGCCTTTGGCATCAGAGGCCACCTTGATTTTTGCAGCATTTAGGACTTTAAATGCGTTGGGTCCGCAAAATCCAGTAATTAAAACCTCTGCTCCCTGATCGCTTACCATTCCGGCTGCCTGGATTCCGGCCCCTTTAAGTGCATTTAAATTTTCTTTGTTGTCCAGAACGTCAAAATCAAAGGTTTCTGAATCCACAACAAGTATATATGCAGCCCGTCCGAAGCGAGGATCAACCGGATCGTCAAGGCCGGTTCCCGTCGATGTTACAGCTATTTTCATAATATCATTTTCCGAATCCGTTTATCTTTATTCATATGCCGCCGTGGCCGTCGCCGTGGCCGCCACCGCAAACCTGATCATCCGTAATTGCAGACAATTTCCCTGCGATCAGGTCTTCCACAACCGGTTTTATTTCAGGACGCTCGGCATCGTAATACACATCGATACCCACCTGCCTGAATCCCATGAGTGGGCGCATGCCGATGCCTCCCACAATTAAAGCATTTACATTATGTTCCGCCAGGAGATTCACCGGGACCATACATCCTCCCTGGACATGGTTCTGATTCGAGATCGTGGTGACATCCTTGATTACTCCTGCTTCAACATCTACCAGGGTAAACACATCACAGTGACCGAAATGTCCCGACCGTTGACCTTCCAATCCGCCTTTTTCCATAGACGGAACAGCTATCCTTCCATTTTGCATTGTACAGAATTCTCCTTTATTTTATTCTTTATGGTAGTTAAATCAAACATTTCTTATTTCATTCATCACAAGGATTCAATAATTTTTTTCCAAATCTGTTTAACTGCCTGACCGACTGTTGATTCCGAGTTATATTCAAAAATGGTTTTCCCTTGTACCATGGATTTTGTAAAAACGGGATCAAAAGGAATCCGTCCCAAAACCGCCATTTTTTTTTCTTTTGCCAGTTTTTCAATGGCCTGTGTCTGGCCAGTATTAAGATCAAATTTGTTGACACAAACCATGGCCGGGACATTAAAATGATCGGCCAGTTGTGCGACCCGCTCCATGTCATGCAATCCTGAAACCGTGGGCTCGGTTACGATCAAAAGGGCTGTGGCCCCGCCGATAGAAGCAATTACCGGACATCCCACACCCGGCGGGCCGTCTGTGATGAGCAGATCCAATTTATTTTTATCTACAAGTTTTTTGGCTTCCTGCCGAATAAGGGTCACCAGCTTGCCTGAATTTTCTTCGGCAATGCCCAATCTGGCATGGACCATGGGGCCGAAACGGGTATCGGAAATAAACCATTGGCCACAGGTAGATAGGGGAAATTCGATGGCCTGTTCCGGGCAAAAATCTACACAAACTCCGCACCCCTCGCATTCGATGGAATCAACTTCAAACGCTTCGCTGATGGCTTCCCATCGACACAACTCCCGGCAAAGGCCGCATTGGGTGCATTTATCCGGATCAATAACCGCAATACCTCCTCCCTGAAAATCATAACGTTTTTTTATTTCCGGGTCCATAAGCAAATGAAGATCAGCGGCATCTACATCGGCATCACAAAGGACCTTATTTTTAGCCAATGAGGCAAAGGCCGCCATAAGGCTCGTTTTTCCGGTGCCGCCTTTTCCGCTGATGACAACCAATTCTTTCATTTAAGTCTTTTCTCCCTTAAACGGCCATTTCTTTAATATTATCGTATAATTTCAAAAATTTTTCTTTCCATCCCGGCATTTCTTCAACAATTAGCTCGCCTCTTGAATACGCTTCCGCTATTTTGCGATCAAAGGGAATTTCCATTAAAACGGGCAGATTTTCTTTTTCAGCGTATTCTTTTACCCGATTGTCACCGATATCCGATCGATTAATGACCAGTCCCCTGGGAATTCCAAGAAGTTTTACCGCTTCCACAGCCAGTTTCAAATCGTACAGGCCGAAGGGCGTGGGTTCGGTTACCATCAAGACGAAATCAGTTCCCTTCATGGCCGCGATTACCGGGCATGAAGTGCCCGGAGGCGCGTCGATGATAGTCAGTTGATCCGGACGGGTATATGACCGAACCTCTCTGATTAAGGGAGGTGACATGGCCTCGCCGATCCTCAACCGGCCGTGTACAAAATTGAGATTATTTTTGTGGCCGATTTCAATTACACCTAAATTACGACCGGTTTCTGTGACGGCTTTTTCAGGACAGACCTCCATACAACCGCCACAACTATGGCAAAGTTCCGGAAACGTCAACACCGTTTCTCCGATCACGGCAATGGCCTTGAACCTGCAAATCTCAGCACATTTTTTACAGAAGGTGCATTTTTTTTCGTCAATTTCCGGGACCGGTGTAAAAACAGATTTTGCCTCTTCAATGATCAGGTTAAGAAAAAGGTGAGCATTGGGCTCTTCAACGTCACAGTCCAACAGTTGTACATCCGATCCAATGGAAACAGCCAGGTTGGTGGCCACAGTAGTTTTCCCGGTACCGCCTTTTCCGCTTGCAATGCTGATAATCATACGCTGACAATTCCTTCCGTTATGAGCTTATGCGCGTAACATATGACACCATGTTTTCTTGTCAAGCGCTTAATCGAATTTTAAATGAAGATCATCATATATTAGAGGGATACAGTTTGATATCCGAAATTTTCACTGAGAATACAAGGCAAACGCATTTGAATCACAATACAAAGAGAACGCTTCACGACAGCGTGTATCTCTTTCCAACCGACTGAAACTTGTCCTTAAGCACCCGTAAGCCCGAGCCGCGCCAAAGGTGTAAAGAACCATTCGTCGCTAAATTATCCCATTGATTTTTTAAGTCATAATTTCATTCGGCCCGGGCTAACGCCTGCTAAAGCCCTTCAAACAGTCAGTCGGTTTCCAAGAGAAACACGCCGTCGCTACGCTGCACCGAAATCAAATACGTTTACCCTGACTTAAAAAAGAATTTTAATGGATAATAGGGCCATTATCCGTTAAAATAAAAAATTGTGTATGATGCTTCTTATCAAAGAATGGCCTTGTTTACCTGAATCTTGAACGATTCGGAGGCTTTCATATGCAAGGCACTTAAGGGCGAAGTCATAGTCTGCTATTGCAAGCCCTTAATAACGCAGCAGATGAAAGCCTCCGGCTCGCCCTTTGGGGTGAAAATTGATGAGAAAAAAAGATCATCATCCGATTTGCCATTTGGGTAAAAAGTATCATGCTATGATGTTGTTTAAACCCGA
>JASFLX010000122.1:0-8539 GCA_050117895.1 Desulfobacterales bacterium
GCAGAAGGAGACCATCATCCGATCCATACCGAATTTATTCTCAAAGCATCTATGGAAGACGACATTTTCCGTTCTCTCGTGAAAAAGATAAAAGAATATATCCGGGCCGGTGATGTCATCCAGACCGTCATTTCCATGCCTTTTTTATGTACACCGCCACCGGATCTATGGTCCCTTTACCGGGCGCAACGATTCATTAATCCCTCTCCATATCTTTTTTTCCTGGGTCTTGATGAGATGACTCTCGTGGGATCTTCACCGGAGACCATGGTGAGGCTGGAAAACGGCGTTGCCACCCTTCGCCCCATTGCCGGCACACGCCCCAGAGGGAAAAACGAGCAGGAAGACCGGTCTTTGGCCAATGAGCTTCTTGGGGATGAAAAAGAACGGGCGGAACACCTCATGCTGGTCGATCTGGGTCGAAATGATCTGGGGCGCGTGGCAGAGGTGGGAACGGTCCAGGTAACAGATTTGATGATCGTGGAACGGTATTCTCATGTCATGCATCTGGTATCCAATATATGTTGTGATCTGAAATCAGAATATGATGCATGGGATCTGCTTCGGGCCACCTTTCCTGCCGGGACGTTATCCGGAGCTCCCAAAATAAGGGCCATGGAGATTATCGCCGAACTCGAGAACAGACCCCGGGGTCCTTATGGCGGTGCCGTCGGATATATTTCGTTCCACGGAAATATGGATATGGCCATTACCATCCGGACGGCCAGTATTGAAAAGGGGACGCTGACGGTTCAGGCAGGCGCCGGAATCGTTGCCGACTCCGATCCGGAACGGGAACGGATAGAAACCGTCAATAAAGCAATGGCCATGCAAAAAGCACTGCAACTGGTTCAGAAATCATATGAAAAATAAAGGAGGGTAAAACATGATCATAATGATAGATAATTATGATTCATTCACTTACAACCTGGTACAATATCTGGAGCAAATCGGCGCATACATCAAGGTGATCCGGAATGACGTCTTCTCCATTTCGGATCTTATTTCATGGAATCCGTCCGGAATTGTTATATCACCCGGGCCGGGCCGGCCTGAAAATGCGGGAATATCTCTTCCGGTAGTGAAACACTTTTCCGGAAAGATCCCGATTCTTGGTGTGTGCCTGGGCCATCAAGCCATTGCAGCGGCTTTTGGCGGGAAAGTGGTCTCCGCCAAAAAGCTCATGCACGGAAAAACATCCATGATACACTCTGACGGAGAAATGCTGTATCAGGGAATTCGTAAACCTTTTGAAGCCATGCGATATCACTCACTGGCTGTCTCAAGGGAAAGTTTTCCCGACTGTCTGCAGATAAGCTCGGAATCAGAAGACGGAGAGATTATGGGTATCAGGCATGTAAAACATCCTACAGAAGGCATTCAATTTCACCCGGAATCTATCATGACCCGCGTGGGCAAACGGCTTTTGAGGAATTTTCTCAACGGAGTGGGTTGAGTGGTTGAGTGAAAAACCACCCGTAACTCATTCCAATGCTCAACCCGGATAAACCGGAAAAGTTACAAGTGAACTAAAATTTGAAGTGAGCTAAAGTTAAGGAGTCGCTACGCTCCGGCTTTTATACAAATTGGAAGTATTCCTTTTATTTAAAAATATTAAGTGAAAAGTGATCTAAATTGCCTTAAGTTGATGAATTCTATCATTTTTAAACTGGCCTCTCGCCAGGCGAGTTCCTTAATTTTAGTTCACTTTAGCTCACTTCAAATTTTAGTCACTTTTATGATCAATCGCTATGTTGAATTCGGTAGCCTGTCATAAAATACGTTATCTTATTTACGAATCAGAGCACTAAGGTACAGGAGGAAGAAATATTATGTTTAGGGAAAATCTTGATAAAATCATACGTCGAATCGACCTGAGTGAAACTCAAATGTCTCAAATGATTACAGAAATTTTTTCAGGAAATGTAACCGATGCACAGATCGGCGCACTGATGGCGGCACTGGCAACCAAAGGAGAAACTTTTGAAGAACTTGCCGGAGCGGCTCGAGCCATGCGCCGTAAAGCCCATCGTATTCAAGCACCGGCCGCCACCGTTGTAGATACCTGCGGGACCGGTGGAGACGCATCACATACATTTAATATCTCCACAACCACGGCTTTCGTTGTGGCCGGCTGCGGGGTGTGCGTGGCCAAACATGGGAATCGATCGGTATCCAGTCAATGCGGCAGCGCAGATCTTCTGGAAGTGCTTGGGGTAAAACTGGATACTGACCCTGAAATCGTGGAAGAGGCGGTTCAGGAAATCGGTATCGGTTTTCTTTTTGCCCCGCTTTATCACGGCGCCATGCGCCATGCGGCCAAAGCAAGAAAAGAGTTGGGGCTTCGCAGTATTTTTAATATGCTGGGTCCCCTCACAAACCCCGCCGGAGCAAACTGCCAGCTTCTCGGTGTATACGCACCCGAACTCACTGAAATGTTTGCACATGCGTTACACCTTCTCGGAACAAAAAGAGCTTTTGTGGTTCATGGGCATGACGGACTGGATGAAATTTCTGTTTGCGCCCCTACCCGCATCTCCGAATTAAAAGAAGGTCTGATTCGAACTTATGATATTTCCTCCGAACAATTTTTCGGCAACCTATGGGATTCAAAAGAACTTCAGGGTGGAACTCCCGAAGAAAATGCTAAAATAACCCGCAATATATTGGCCGGCGAAAAAGGACCGAAACGGGATGTTGTCCTGATTAATTCCGCCGCTGCTCTTGTTGTGGCGGAACAGGCGGAAAATCTCCAGGAAGGCATCCGAATGGCTGAAATTTCTATTGACAAAGGCGCCGCAGTTGAAAAAATGGAAGCGCTGATTCGGTATACACAGGAAAACGGGTAACAAACCAGTTAGGGGCTTCGCCCCCAATGGGAATGCTGGAATAGCGGAATGAATTATCAGCAGCGAAATCATACACTGTTTGAATTTATGAGTTTGTATGATGTAGTCGCTGATTATTCATGGAGCTATTCAATCGAAAGAACTCTCCGACCACTCAAATAAAATCGATTTTTTTCTAAAGTTCTTGCCAACAAATCCCGATAAAAACTCTGAGGCATAAAATTATGGTAATATCAGCTTATCATGTTAATAATGTTCTGCGTGTTTATGGAGACCAGCTTCGCCAAAGCAAAATCTCCAGCAGACTAAACAATACCGATCCCAGTAAACCGGACAGGATCAGTATATCTTCAAACGCCCGTCGGAAAACTATTATTGACAATATTACTACTAATATTATAAATAAAATCACTCAATACGGGCCTCACGATAATGTTGAGAAAGAAGTGTTTGAAAAACTTGAAGATGAATATGGAGCACAGCTGACGATCAGCGGGGATAACCCCAAAGAACTGGTTTTCAAGGAAATTAACGAACATGGTGAAACAATAAATTCACTTTCCATTGAAGATTCTAGTTTTTTAACGAATAAATTAAAAGAAATCACTCAGGAAACCATAGATAAAAATATGAAGAGTTAAAGGATCATATAATGAAAATTGACGATAGAATTATTAACTATGAAATCAGTAAGCAACTCTCTAAATCCACACAAAATGCGACGGATGTAAACAGGGAAAAGAAGCTTTGCGATGAACAACCGTGTGAAGCGAAAGCTGAATCGGGAAAGGACACTATTGTTAACCTTTCCCCGGCCTTAAAAGAGACTCAACTTGCAAAGGAGATTATTGCATCTCAACCGGATATCAGAGAAGACAAAGTCTCTGAACTTAAACAAAAAATTGAATCCGGAAAATACACCATTGACAACAATGCTGTCGCGGATAAGCTTGTCGATTCCTTTATTGAAGAAATTTTTTAAACATATTATTTTAATCGATAAAATAGGGGGTTACGATTTACCCCCTATTTTTTTGCCCGCCTAAAACCATTTTCATCCAAGGTATAATTACTTGAGGGATCGGGGAGTTTTTTTAATGTAACCGCTCCATGAATAATCCGCAACTCCTAAATAACCTAGTGTCCATCCATAAATGGTAGATTTTGGTTTCCGGCAAGGCCCAAGCGAGTTTTCAACCTCCCCGAAAATATCACGGGATCTCCGACAGGCATAGCGCGCTATGTCGAGGATTGAAAACGAGCGAGAACGCCGCCGGGGGCCGAAAGATGCCGTTTATGGATGGACACTATTTAGCTTCTTTTCTGAAAACAAAGGGATGCGGTTTAATGGCGGTAAGATCTTTGGGTTTAAAAGGAAGAAACTCATGGGATCCGATAATGAGAAACCCATAAGGTGCGAGGCTATCGGATATTTTTATGAGAGCCTTTTTTTTCAGCAGATCTTCATAATAGGTCAGAACATTATTGCGCAAAAAAATGATATCAAATTGTGAGCCAGGGGGATCGGACAGCAGATGATGCGTTTTCCATATAACATCTTTCTTCAGTGAAGCATTAACTTCAAAAAGTTTTTTTCCTTTCTTTTTTATAAAATATGTGGATTGAAATTCTTCTGTCACTTCTTTGAGACTGCTGGATGAATAAATTCCGGTACGAGCTTTTTCGAGATAGACGGGATTTATGTCCGTCGCAATAACTTCAAGTTCCGGTAGGTGACCCAAACTATTTTTCAAGCGATCCCAGACGATTTTGAAAGTGTACACCTCATCTCCACACGCACAGCCGGCCGACCAGACCTTAATTTTTTGCATGTTTTTATCAATAAGATCGGGCAAATACTTTTTTTCAAGGGATTTCCAAAATTCTCTGTCTCGAAAAAAGCGGCTGATGGAAACCGTCAGCAGAAGTTCACATTTTTCTCTGACGTCATCGCTCTTGTCCAGTTCCGCCAGATAAGTGGTGATGTTGTGACATCCCAGGGCGTTCATGTGTTTTTTTATCCGTTTTTTGACCCCCTTTCGGACTTTCCGGTATCCTGACCAAGAAAATCCGAATCGTTTAAGCAGCCGGCGGAATTGCTGATCATCCATAGGGCCATTTTTATCCGGGCAAAAAAATTGTGCAAGAAATTTTTTGCGAAGAAATCATCCAAAAAAAAAAGGGCGATTCACTTGAACCGCCCTTGGCAAAGGTTGTGTAGAAATGTTGACAATCCTACAAGGCCATGTCGCATTTACAGGTTGTGTAGAAATGTTGACAATCCTACAGGGCCCGACCGAAAAATCTGATTTCCCGCAATGCCGTTATTAACACCGGAGTGCATCATCTTTTTATTTTTTAATTTTGAAGACTCCCGGCAGAAAAGATGCACGCACACCCGAGAAACCTTTTTTTGTATTTGAAGATTTATTTAAGCAAAAATCATGCAAACACATATATTTTTTTAAATAAAATTTGCAATAATTCATTATGTATTTTTAAATCAGTTAGTTATATTATAATCCTAAATTACATGGCAACCCAGCTGTTGACAATATTTGACACATTCTGTGTCATTTTTTGACAGGACTGTCAGTATTTCTACTTTTTTATGGGTAATCGGAAAAACAAATAAACACCTCCTTTCGAAAATAAATTGCAAAGCACAATGTGTCTATTATATATTAGTTTCCATCCAGAAATAGCCCTTTTCCGCAATCTCTGCGTCAATCTGCGGAATTATTTGTGCGGCGTACCACTTTGTACGCCTCCGCATAATTCCTTGATTTGACTCGGGGCGTCCATGCCCCTCGCCCTTACGGGCGGCTATTAAGCCGTCCAATTCTGCTATCCTGCAGAATTGTCCTTGGCTTTGCGAAAAATTGCTCATTTCTGAATTGGAAACTTAATTTGTTTTCAATTTTATGGATGGACACGAGTTAGTTTATTGCTAATAGTAATAATTTTGTAAATTTTGTAGGAAATATTTTTCAGTTTCGGCCTGGCCGCTTTACTCCGTTCAGCAATCGGGTGGGCTTGTCCAGATTATGAGCTTTCTATATGGAATATAAAGGATTAATCGTTTTCGACATGGATGGCGTTCTGCTTGACGTCTCAAAATCATACCGGGACACGGTAAGACAAACCGCCAGATTATTTTTCAAGGGAGCAGGATCATGGAAAAATTTACCCGATCCCCTGTTTCCCTTGACAGATCTTGCCAGAGTAAAACAAAGCGGAGGCCTGAATAATGATTGGGACTTGACTTTTTTGGTGATTAGCCTTCTGTTCACTTTGGTAAAAGGTCCGGCAGACATCAAAGAACCTGACCCCTGGATCCGGCATCATAAAGTGATCGTTAATTGCGATGTTACGGCCCTGTCACAGTTTTTGAACGCCACAGAAAACCCGGTAAGCTCTCTGTTGAAACAAAAAGGGAAACAAAAGCATGAATTTATTACCGGCCTTTTCACCGGAGATGTTGGAAGCGGAAATATTATAAAACAAATCTTTCAGGAGATATATCTTGGAAAGGAAATGTTTGAAGCCACCTACGGAATTCCCTCAAGAATATACCACGAAACAGGATATATAAACAGAGAAAGACTTTTGGTTGACAAATCCATCCTTGAACGCCTCTCAAAAGATCATATTATGGCCATCGCCACCGGACGTCCCAAAGCCGAGGCCGACTACCCTTTAGATTTTTTCGGTCTGAGAAAGTTTTTCAAGATTGTCTACACCCTTGACGACTGTATTAAACAAGAAAAAAAAATATACGAACATAAAAAAAAAAGAGTCTCTCTCAGCAAACCCGATCCTTATATGCTTGATGCCGTTGCAAAGATCCATAAACATAACGTCTCCAGATTTTATTACGTTGGGGATATGCCCGATGATATGGTCGCCGCCTCGAGATCCGGAACAGGATTTGCCGGTATCGGAATTCTTTTATCAGCATCTGACAAGGACACGCTGAAAAAGGACCTGTTACAGGCAGGTGCAGACTATATTGTTGAAGATTTTGATGAACTAACTAACATTATATCCCGATACGACAAATGAAATATTTACCCTATAAAAACCTTAAATACAGGTTCGATTTTGAAATCGGTTACCTTACAAAAAGCCCCTGTAGAGAATGTGAGAAAAGAAAAGATTTCCCTGATTGTATAGACGATTGCAAAGAGCTCGACAAAATACACACCATTTTGTGTGAAGCCATATCGTGTTCAAAACGCGTTTAATCCGTCCAATCAAAGGAGAAGTGTATGACCGGTATGAAACTAAATGATATCTCCGCCTGGAAGCAATTGATCCATCATGCGGATACCATGAATCGTCCTGAGAAACATCTCAAATATCTTATAAAAGAAAAAGATCGACTGATAAATTTTTCTTTAAACGGCGCCGGTATCTTTTATGATTTTTCACGCCAGCGAGTAGATGAACAAACCATGGAACTTTTGTTCGAACTTACTGAAGCCCGGAAGTTAAAAGAACAGTTTACTGCAATGGTCTGTGGAGAAAAGGTCAATACAACCGAAAACAGGGCGGCACTTCACACGGCGGCAAGGAATTTTTCAGGCAATCCGGTTTTTGTTGACGGCAAAAATGTAATGCCTGAAATAATTCGGGTAAGAGATGATATCAAACGGTTTGCATCAAAAGTTCATAAAGGGGAAATAACCGGGTCAACCGGAAAACCGTTTAAACATATGGTTGTTATCGGAATCGGTGGATCATATCTGGGAACTCAATTTGTCTCCCGGGCATTAGATTTGTTGGCAGATAAACATATCGAAATCATGTTTCTTTCAAACGTGGACATCCATAATTTTGGATCCATTGCCTCGGCTATTGATCCTGAGGCCACCCTGTGGATCGTCATCTCAAAAAGCTATACAACGGCTGAAACCATGGCCAATACCCATCAGGCGTATGCCTTTATGACGGAGAAAGGTCTTGACCCTGCCCGACATTTTGTAACGGTTACCAGTAAGGGATCTCCGGGAGATGACCCTTCAAATCCTGTCCTTTCCTCATTTCACATGTTCGATTTCATCGGCGGAAGATACAGTGTTACCTCAGCGGTAGGCGGTGTGCCGCTGAGTCTGTATTTAGGGTACGACCGGTTTGAACGGTTTTTGAAAGGCGCTCAAGATATGGACCTTCATGCGCAACATGCCCCGGTGGAAGAAAATATTCCCCTTGTTGCCGCTCTTATCTCAATCTGGAATAATAATTTTCTGGGATATCCTGCTCGTGCCATCATCCCCTACGCATCTCCACTATCCAAACTGGCGGCTCATATCCAGCAACTGAACATGGAAAGTAACGGCAAATCAGTTACACAAGACGGTGAACCGCTAAATGAACTTTCGGGAAATATTATTTTTGGAGAGCCGGGAACCAATGCACAGCATTCATTCTTTCAACTGGCACATCAAGGCCGTGCGTTTCCCATCGACTTTATCGGTGTAATCAATCCCCATTTTACACAGTATCAGAGTCAATCAAAGGGGGTTACCAATCACCAGGAACTCTGGTCGAATCTGATTGCACAGCCCCAAGCCCTTGCAATGGGAAAGAAGGACACCCATCCGGCAAAATCTTTTTCCGGTAACCGGCCCTCATCAACACTTATTTTAAATGATCTTTCGCCGGAAAATATCGGCCGGCTGCTTTCC
>JASFLX010000123.1:0-8498 GCA_050117895.1 Desulfobacterales bacterium
CTGTCTTGGTAAAAACCAGTCCGATAACGATGGAAGCAAAAATGAACATTACCGAAGGATCCATAAAATCGTTAAAAGCGACCTTGGCCGGACGAATCAGGAAAAGAGCCTGAAGTACACCGATGGCAAGACTGGTTACGCCGATGGGCACCACTTCAAAGACCCACCACGTGCCGGCCAGAAGAAAAACGGCGATCGCCCCTTTTCCCTCCTTGCTCAAGATAAAATGTTCTCCCATGGGATCAATGGCATCGGGCCAGGGAGATGAATAAAAAGTTACTACAAACAGTGCTATTCCAATCGAGAGTAACAGATATCGTTTCCATTCGAACTTGCCTTTTTCAAGGATCGCAGAATCGCTTGTCATATACCTTTCTCCTTATCTGAAATATTATAACAGCTACTCAATCGAGTCGGTTATTCATTATGTCTGATCTCTTTGGTTACTTATAATTCGCAGGTTTTCATCACCCGGATAATCTCCATAAACACATCGGTTTTCCTCAAAATCCCCACAACCTTGTCGCCTTTCATCACAAGCAAAGACTGATGGCGCCCCATGACAAGTTGATTGATGGCCTCGTCCAAGGATGCATCTTCATTAATATATTCGCCTTCGACGGGGGTGTACATAAATTCTTTCACTTTTATCCGGGCGGCTTTTTTGCAAATATCATCCATGGGTTTGTCCCAAAAGCGAAGTTGTTCGAGCATAGTCTTTTGAAACTTCGGAGTTAAACCGAAACGGTATAACGATCCCGAAATACCCATTTTTTCATATTTCGGCTCTAAGGCCCTCAGTATATCCAGTTGGCTCACTTTGCCGACAATATTATTATCCTTATCATATATCAGAACCGCCTTATCTGGAAAGCGGGTCCGGTCAGACTCTTCAAACGCTTTTTCCAAGGCCATGACAGCCTCGAATAAAGTGGCCTCTTGAGAAACCGTTGAATATTCAGCAAACGGAATCATCAATTCTCTCACAACTTTCGTTTTCATACCAATCCTCCTGAATGGTTGGATTTAGTGCCTTTTTCTTTAGGGATAAATGCTAAGGTTGGAAATTTGCCGGCAGGATGTTATAGATATTTTTTTTGTGTGTCTATCTTCTCAAAGCCGTTATTTTCTGAACCAATCCCGATATAATTGTAGGCGAATATTATAAATGGCCTTGAAGCGAATTGCGGTTCTTTCGCTATCAAGGCTATTTCAAACCATTACCAGCCTCGTCTTTTGAGAAGGCTTTCAATTTCAGCTTGACGAATACGCTCTTCATGTTCCGCCTTAATTTTATGACCGATCTTGATTTTCTCCACCAGAACCTCCGTCTCGGTAGGCTTCATAAGATAATCGTAAGCTCCTAATCTCATGCCTTCAATGGCCGTATCAACCGTTGCGTTGCCGGTGAGCATGATAACAGTGATAAGTGGCTTTAGGTCCTTAATTTCCCTTAAGGTTTGAATGCCGTCTTTTCCCGGCATGAGAACATCCAGAACAACAACGTCAAACTCGAATTCCCGGATCAGGCCCAGGGCTTCATCCCCGTCCAGAGCGGTTTTCACATCAAAGTCCCTCACCTCTAAACGCTGGGCCAGGGTTTCAACAAAATCTTTTTCATCGTCTACCAACAGTACTTTGACTTGCATTTATTGTTCTCCCATAAACCCATTACTTTTTATCTTCCTCATCCATAATTTTTTTGGCGGTCTCGAATTCGCCGGCCTCTGCAAAACTGGCCGCCACCATAGAGGATTCAAATTTGCTCTTGTAGGCCTTTGTTATGGTCCGCATGAGCTTTTCGAATTCCACCGGTTTTTGCAGATATTCAAATACGCCCAACCGTCGGGCCTCTTTTTCATCTTTCTCCGAACCGTGACCGGTCAGCATGATAATCTGAACGCCCGGGTAGGCTTTTTTTGCACGCCTTAGAACCTCCAACCCGTCAATTCCGGGCATTTTTAAATCTAAAACCATGACATCCGGAAGATCTTCATCCATGGCCTTAAGGGCCTCTTCCCCGTTTAATGCAACCTCTGATTTTGCCTCTCGCATCTCGATTCTTTCAGCAAGGGTCTTTACGAATTCTTCTTCATCATCCACCAGTAACACTTTCATTTCTTTCATCATTTTTATCACCTTGATTTATTTTTTTAAAGTTTTAAAAAAGAAATCTAATTGGCCTTATTTTTTTCCGGTTTCCCAATATCAGCTTTTCAAACCTTTGTAAAGCGCGATCGGAATACAAATCCAGGAAAAATTAAACCCTACCGGCTTATCTCATTCGGAAAACGCAACACAATACCCTGTTCAATTTCATCTAAATGGGCTGAACCTTCCAGACAGGCAGCAATCTCTTTTAAAACCGGCCAGTTTTCGGATTCGGTTATGTTCCGCACAAACTCGGCTTGACCGGGCAAATCCCCTTTACAACCCACGTAAACCGCGTTTTTACTCTCAAGTTTACGAATCCCGATATTAATTTCCCCGCCGGCGGACATCGCATTGAAACAACATTCCAGACTCGCAAACAAGACCATTTGTAGTTGGATATGACGGGTCACAAGAGTAACCGGTGGACCTTCTTGACTTGGGGGCACGGTTTTCAAAACAACGTGCTTGAGTCTGGCAAAGCGCTGCGCCAGTGCAATCAGTTGTTCGATGGTTTCCTGAAGGTCAATTTTCGATAGGATTTCATCAGTACTATGGGCAAATTTATTCAACCGGTCTGTTAATTCAACCCCCCGATCAATCTGGTCTTTTATTTTAACCAGAGAATTTTGAATTTTCTCTTGATATTTGACTATCGCTTCCGGTGAAATGGATATGATGTCTCCCATCAATCCGGATGATTCCCTGATGATGGCCAGAACGTTCTTCAGTTCATGGGTGATACCGGCCGTAATTTTTCCGAAAAAGGCAACTTCATTGTCTTCACATGTGTTCATAGTGTTACCTCGTTAAAAAAAACGGTTAGGGTTGAACTTCTATGGCCTCTTGCATTTTTTTTAGTAAGTCTTCAATATTTAACGGCTTCATCAAGTAATCGAAAGCGCCCAGTTCCATTCCTTTAATACCCTCTTTTTCGGATCCTCGGCCGGTCAGGAGAATAACAGGAATTTTAGGGTGTTGCGCTTTGATCCGTCTGAGGACTTCAAGACCTCCAAGACCCGGCATCAACACATCCAGGATGACAACCTCGGGAATATCCACTTCAATCATATGCAATGCATCTTCACCGTTTAAGGCTGCCCGGGCCTGAAGCCCTCTTAATTCAAGCCGTTCGGCAAGAGTGGTGACAAATTCCTCCTCATCATCAACAAGTAAGATTTTTAAGTTTTCCATTTCATTCTCCTGGGCCAATCTTTGCCTTTTTCGGCAAATAAACCGTGAATGTAGTACCTTCTCCCTGCTTGCTCTTGACCTTGATGTCTCCGCCCATCTTTTTCACAATACCGTAAGTAATCGCAAGGCCCAACCCCGTTCCGTTTTCCTGCTTGGTGCTAAAAAAGGGATCAAAAATACTTTTGAGTATTTCTTTAGACATACCGCTTCCATTGTCCCGGATAGACACTCCCACAGTATCTGAATCTTCTTCCCATGACGTGATCGCTATCTCGCCCTCATCTTCCACAGCCGCAATAGCGTTGTTAATGATATTCAAAAAAACCTGTTGCATCTGTCCCCGGTCCGAAGCAATATGGGGAAGATTATCTGCTAAGTTCAGTATCAAGTCAATATTTCGATATAAAGCTTCCTTTTCCAAAAAACCGATCGTCTCTTGAATCAGTTCGTTTAAATCTAATTCTACCAGCTGAACTTCCATCCTGCGGGCAAAGCCCAGCAAGCGATGGGTAATGGCCCGGCAGCGTTCAACCGATTTAAGTATCGAATCTGTCAGCCCCAGAAATTTTTCCTTATTCTGAAAGTTTTCGTCATATGCAACCAGGTCTTTCATCAAGCCGGCCTTTTCATTGATGATCGCCATAGGATTATTGATTTCATGGGCAACGCCGGCAGCCAGCCTTCCGATGGATGAAAGCTTATGCGTATGTTGAAACTCACGATAGGTTAACTCACGTTTTTCATCGGCCTCCCTAACCCGTCTGACCAGCGTGTCCGTAAGCTTGAAAACCACCAGAATGATTAGCACGACACTGGAAAGAAAAATAAAAAGCATTCGACTTCTGAGCGTATGCCAGGTGTGCAACACATCAGATTTGGGTTTAACCAAAACCAGAGCATAATCCGAAAGTAAGAAGGGCGCAAAAGCGATCAGTATTTCACGGCCCTGGGGATCTATTGCCTCGGTGACGATGGGCTCATAATGTCCCCGGGGAAATGACAACGGGCAATGATCCATGATTTCCCCGTAGAACCTGGAAGAGGTCTGAATAATTCCGTTACGGCTAATTAAAAATGCATCGCTTTCGGGATTCAGACCCATGGAAGCGATAATATCGTCAAACTTGGTCGTATCAATGGTCGCACGAAGGATCAAAGCCGAGCCGTCTTCTGATCGTCGCAACACGGCAACAACCACATGAGGAAATTTTCTGTAACCCATGAATACATTGCTGATGTAATTTCCCTTGACCACGACTTCCTGAAACCATTTTTGTTCCGAATAATCTTTCCCCAAAAAGTCATAAGGCCCGGCATAGCTCAACTGGATGCCTTTATTATTAATCAAGCCCAAATCCACCAAACAGCAATATTCATCCATCAGTACTTTAAAAATGCGATTCATGGTCTTTTGGTCGGAAAGTTCTTCAAAAGAATAGGAAGAGGCGATAAATCTAATGACGGAAAGGCGCTCTTCGAAAAAAAGCTCGAAAGTGTGCTTGGCCTTGTGTGTGAGTGTTTGCATTGGAATGACGATTTCTTTTTTAATGCTGGACTGATATTCATGCTGGTAAATGACGGCCATTATAATCAGGGGAATGATGGTTATCAGAATCATCAATATAAAAATATTTCTTCTGAGTATACGATACCGATTTGCACCCTCATCATCAGAGTCATTCAAGAGACCTTTGGTTAAACTTGTTAATAAGTTTTTGAAGTTCATTATTCTTTTGATCCCTCTTGTCAAAAAATATCTCTCCTGATTTCAGCGTATTTTCCCAACCCGGATAAACCAAGAAAGTTACAAGTGAGCTAAAATTTGAAGTGAGCTAAAGTTAAGGAGTCGCTACGCTCCAGCTTTTATAAAAATTGGAAGATATTCCTTAACTTTAGGCATTTTAGATCACTTTAGGCATTTCACACTTAATTGGTTAAGCTTTTTTTGCCATAACAAGCACAAAATTAACAACTAAGGTACTACGCTTCAGAATCGTCTCCAAGAGAATATCACTGAATCCGGAACCTGATGCGGCCGGATCGAATCCGAACGCAACATCATTCCCATACAACGGTATGGGTATTTTTCCAAGCATTGTGTAGTATATTATTGTATGGTTTTTGTACAGACCTTTTATCGTTCCATACCATTTTATACATTTATCATAGAGACGAAAGCTTGTAAACCTGCATTCATCCCAAAACTCTCGGACTAATTGCCTTTTTTCGAGCGGTGAAGTCGCGTTATATAGAATCGCGAAGCGATTGTATAAGTTGATTCATACTATATTTTCAATTGACATCGCATGAGAGGTAGTATAAAAGGATTTGTTCTGTTTTCTGTCAAATTTTCCGATTTGACTTAATACCGACAACTATATTGAAATGTTGAAGATAACTATTTAGGAGGAAGACATGGGGAAGAATGGTAAATTGTGGGTGATCATTCTGATTTGTTTATTTTCGTTGCCTGTATTGATATCCCCTGCTTTTGCAGACGTATCAGCCGAGGCTGCTTCAAATGGTCATGCCTGGTGGTTCTGGCCGCTGGTCCTTTTTATAATAACTTTTATTATGGGAATATTCGCTGTTCTGGGAGGTGTCGGCGGTGGTGTGCTATATGTGCCGATCATCAGCGGGTTTTTCCCCTTTCACCTGGACTTCGTTCGCGGCACCGGCCTTCTGGTGGCCCTATCCGGCGCACTGGCAGCCGGTCCCGGACTTTTAAAGATGAACCTTGCAAGCCTGAGACTGGCAATTCCGGTCGCCCTTATCGCCTCCACCTGTGCGATCATTGGCGCCATGATCGGACTTGCGCTGCCCACCAATATCGTTCAGATTGCCCTCGGTGCCACCATTATCGGTATTTGTATTCTTATGTTAACTGCCAAGAAATCCGAAGTTCCGGATGTTCCCAAGGCGGACAAACTCTCTTCGGCCCTTAATATATGCGGGGTTTACCAGGAAGCCAGCTCCGGCGAGATTATCGACTGGAAAATACATCGAACACCCCATGGATTGGCTTTGTTTGTCATCATCGGAATTATGGCCGGCATGTTCGGACTGGGAGCCGGGTGGGCCAATGTTCCGGTGCTCAATCTTCTTATGGGAGCACCGCTGAAAATCAGTGTGGCAACCAGCAAATTCCTTCTTTCCATTACAGATACTTCTGCGGCATGGATATATTTGAACAAAGGCTGTGTGATTCCCATGATGGTAGTGCCCTCTCTGGTGGGAATCATGCTCGGATCTTTTGTGGGTGTTCGTTTGCTCAAAATCGCCAAGCCTACATTTATTCGGTGGATGGTGATCGCAATTCTGGCTTTTGCCGGTGTTAAAGCCCTGTCCAAAGGTTTTGGATTTTAAACACCAATTTGATGAACTCATAAAAAGTCAAAATTGAGACGGCAAAGTAAAAAGTTTAAGTTCAAGGCGTCGCGAATTTCGTGGAACGAGGCGTACTTATGTACGCCGCAGTGAACACGAAATGAAGCGCAACGCAGAAATTGGACTTTTTACGAAGCCGTCAAATTTGAATCTCATTACACATACACTAATAGATCATGAAAACAGGAGAAAAGGGAAATGGACGAAAAACCGACGGCCTCTTTGGAAGCAACTCCCGAACAGATTCTATATGCTAAACTACTGGAATGGGGCATGTACATCGGCTTATTAATTCTTTTTATAACTTTTGCTCTTTATGCATTCGGAATTATGGATCCTTATATTCCCATGGATAAAATCTCAGGTTACTGGAATTTGAATGTCCATGACTATCTTGAACATGCACAGATTCAAGATGGATGGGCCTGGGCCGGCATGGTAAAATACGGAGATTTTGTCAATTTCATCGGTATTGCCATACTGGCGGGGGTTACCATTATATGCTATGCCGCAATCGTGCCAACCCTTCTAAAAAACAATGACAAAGTTTATGCAATTCTGGCAGTGCTCGAAGTCATTATCCTTTCCGCCGCTGCCAGCGGAATTCTTGCCGTGGGGCATTAGTCAGACGGGGTATCTTGCTTGTCATTGTTAAAAAAGAGGTTAACCATTTTTTTAGCCACTTTTCCGGGTTATCCGGATGGTTGAAAAAATTTTACATCAATACCGTTCCTCATTTCTTAAATCGCCTACGGTTTTGCTTAGAGACCTTTGAAAAATGTTCAATTTTGTTCAAGTTAAAGGAAGACGAAAATTTTAACCACAAGAATACATGGAGTATTTTGAGGATTAAAATTTGAGTCTGACGCAGAAATTGGGCAAAAGGGGGCGTTTTGCAAAGGTCTCGCTTAGCGGGCGGGCGGCAACCCTAAGTAATGCACGAAAATCCTTCATGCTTGACAGAAAATTGTTTCTTTCTGAAGAAATCAGGTTAAATTTAAAATGAAATATAATCACCTTTTCGGTCCGGTACCTTCACGGCGGTTGGGGATATCTCTTGGCGTGGACTTGGTTCCATTGAAAACCTGCACGTTAAACTGCATCTACTGTGAATGCGGGCGAACAACAGATTTGACCTTAGAGCGCAAGGAGTATGTGCCGTTATCCTCTGTTAAAAAGGAACTTTCTGACTATGTTGCCAATCATCCAAGGCCGGACTATATTACCTTTTCCGGTTCAGGTGAACCCACGTTAAATTCAAACATTGGGGACACATTACATTTTATCAGAAATCATATCCATGATATTCCTGTGGCCATACTGACAAACGGCACTTTATTTTATTTAAAACAGGTTCGGGAAGATATTAAGGACGCCTCGCTGGTAATGCCGTCCATAGACGCTGCAACGGAAAAAATATTCAGAAAAATTAACCGCCCCGATCCTCAGCTAAAAATTGATAAAATTATTGGAGGGTTAGTAACGTTTCGCAAAGAATATAGCGGGCAAATTCGGCTGGAAATTTTTATCGTGCCCGGCGTGAATGATACCGCGCATGAATTAACCGCTTTAAAACAGGCCATTGAAAAAATTGAACCGGACCAGGTTCAGCTGAACACTCTGGACCGGCCCGGGCCGGTCTCAACGGTTCGTGCAGCCACCCGGCAGGAACTTGAACATATTATACATTTCTGGGAACTTGAAAATGTTTCCATAATTGCTGATGTATTTGAACGCAAGGAGATTCTGGCCTATCGCAAAGATAC
>JASFLX010000124.1:0-8452 GCA_050117895.1 Desulfobacterales bacterium
AATTTTTCGCAAGGTCAAGGAAATCAAGGAATTACGCGGAGGCGTACACGTAGTACGCCGCACAAGTGATTCCGCAGATTGACGCAGAGATTGCGGAAAAGGGCCATTTCTGGATGGAAACTAATTATGCTCATTAATGTAATAGAGCGTGGCGCCTACCGGTGAAAAGGAGAGAAAAAACATGCTCACGATTGGAATCAGGAACAAGAGTCCGAACCCCAGGTGAAGCGGCAGATTTTTATAGAAAAGCTTGAAACGTGTCTTAAAAGAATACAGTCTCCTGGCTGGAACCAAATCCGTATTATCCCAGGCGAGAAAAATTGCGGCAAGTAACGAGGAAAAAATTGTTAAAACCGGACCCAACGGTGTTAGCCAGCCAAGTACCATGATAAAGAGACTCAAAAGAACCGGCACTATGGTTCGGGGAATTTCCTGTTTGACCAAGTAAAGAAACCGGCTAAAGAAAGACATTTTTTGCGGTTCCTTTTCCTGCCCGGATACCAGGCGCTCGGTAATCTGGGACATGGTGTCCATAATGACCACACAAAAAAGGATCTGAGAAATAAGATAGGAAAAAACCGATGACAGCACCAGAAGAAAAAGAGAAAGTACCCAGGACAGAAGGTGCCAAAGCCATAAAAGCCACCGACTTTCCGGTTTTATCCAGATCAGGTTTAATATCTCCTGATGATATATAAGGATCAAACTTGCCAAAATCATGGTGATGATGATAACTGCAGCAAGCCTAATAAGACCCAGCAGCAGGAGTTTCGGTGTTTTGACCCCCAACCAAAGACCTCGTATATTATATGCCATTCCGTCGAATACTTTCATTTTGTTACAAGCCTTTTGTCTTGTTCAATGCTTCCAATTCGGCAAATTTACTGATTTGGCAACAATTTCTGTAATTTCAAAATATTGCTCTCTATAATGATTTTTATTTTCAAACAGGTTATTAGATAACGTACTATAAATCAAACTGAAAATTTTTTGTTCAGCTTAAATTCTGTGCTGGATTTGAGATGGAGAGGATGATGAAAACGCTCTGTTGCAGTTCTGGTTAATGTCTGAAATCTTAAATAACTCGATAAAAAAAAGCAGGGCCATTGCTGGCCCTGCCCTTTTTACCTTGAAAGCTTCTTTTGTTTCAAGGCATCATCCAATTTGGTTGAGCCATCACTCTGATTGAGTGCGGAGTCGCCCAAACATTAATATCTTTTTCACCGTCAAATCATATATGCGGCTGATGCCGTAGACTCTATCATCAGCCTGACCTTCCACATAGGCTCTAAGCTCAGCTTGCATAGAAGGGTCTCCTCCAACGCTTTAGCACTGACCATCATAGGAACCCCTGTCAGAAAAGAGATTTCACCAAAAAACTGGTTATCGGTGAGGAAGGACACCAGGATTTCCCGGCCTTGGTTATCGTAAGTGATGACCTGTATTTTACCATACAAAATTATGTATAGTGTCCTCCCAAGGTTACCCTGCTGGATAATATCACTATCCTGATCGAAGAGCTCAAGGTGTGCCTTCTTGCTGAGTCGAGATAGTTCCTTTTCGCTTAGACTGGAAAAAAGTGGCACCTTACAGATTGCTTCAATCAACCTCACGGATCGATTCGAAAGACTAGCGATGTGATAAAGCTTCTTCGAAATTTTCTTGGGTACTTTTTCAGGTCTGGAGTATTCAAATTTCTGGGGTCTTTCTTGTTCCATCTTTTTCTGTAACCTATTCAGGTCTTTTACCCTGTGATTCATTCTTAAAACATGAATGCTTCCAATGGGTAAAAGTTTTCCCGGAATTGCTCAAACGCTTTCACCTGAACTCTCAACTTAACTTTAAATTCATAAGGTTGTAATTTTATTGTGTCAAGCAGAATTATATATAATTTATATATAATTCTATGGAATTAGAACATATTGTGTTCTATTAGAATAAATTACAGTATATTGTATACCTGCAAATCAATATACTGGGAAAAATCGAATGAATCTACTACACTGCCTACTTATGTACCTCTGAACAAGCAACCGGCAAGACATACAAAATTTCTCCAAATACTATAAACTTTGAGCCAAGCTATCTGTTAAACTCAGCCTATATTAACAGAAATAAGCTTTTACAGAATCATCACTAAAAAAGGGCTTACAAGCCTTACAGCTCATAAACCCTTAATTGTCATGGTAGGCACGATTGGATTTGAACCAACGACCTCTACCGTGTCAAGGTAGCGCTCTCCCCCTGAGCTACGTGCCTGTATCGAGACCTTTGAAAAACGCCCTCTTTTGTCCAATTCCGTCGTCAGGCTCAAATTTTAATCCTCAAAATACTCCATGTATTCCTGTGGTTAAAATTTTCGCCTTTCTTGGACTTGAACAAAATTGAGCATTTTTCAAAGGTCTCGTATACTTGAAATTTGTTAGCACCACTTTTTATGTCTGTCAAGAAAAATGCCTGTTGGAAGAGATCTGACTCCCATTTTTCAGAAGTCTCGTCATTGAAAGGCTATATTTAAGATTTAAGATACGCAGTTAATTTTTTTTTGACTTCGTTTGAAACGACTATGGATTTATTTTTTGTGTAATCATAACAGACTTGGACCGATTCTCCGGTGGCATATACTATGGATGGGTCTGACTGATGGACGAGTTTATATTCAAAAGTAAAACTTTTGGTGCCGATATCCTTGACCCACATGTGAAGGGTTACCTTGTCAACGAACAGGACCGGTTTAAGATAATCGCAGCGAGTATGCGCCATGATAAACCTGAAATCAGAAGGGTTCGAAACCTCGAAATATTTTTGTGAAAATTTTTTTCGCCCCTCTTCAAAATAGGTAAAGAATACAGCATTGTTAACATGCCCCAGGGCATCAAGATCGCTGAATCTGACGTCAATGTTTGTGGAAAATATTTTGCCCGAACGCATCAACAACTCCTAATTCGTGCCTGAACGAAAACTGTCTTTATCGCCAATATCTGCGTCAGACTCAAATTTTAATCCTCGAAATACTCAATGTATGTCTGTGGTTAAAATTTTCATGTTGACTCGGGGCATCCATGCCCCTCGCCCTTGCGGGCAGCTTGATAGCTGTCCAAATCTGCTATCCTGCAGATTTGTCCTTGATCTTAACGAAAAATCCTAGTTTTCGTTCGGGCACTGACACTGATAAATTTTTGTTTATTTTGAAAATTCCGTTTCTTTGACAGTCAATAAATTATAAATTACTAACCGAATCCCTTTTATGTCAAGGCGTTATTTCTTACAATCGGATTAACATTCGCTCTATGATTTTCTCCGCTCTATCTCTTTGGAAAAAAGTTAATGCAGATTTTAGGTTGGACTTATTTAGCCGTATGTGGCAAATTAAACTTAAGAAAGGAGGTGTTTGAAATGAAAGTGAGAAAGTCTGTTTTCTCGGGAAGCTGGTACCCGGGCAATGCGGCCGGCTGCGAGAAAGAGATCCAAGGTTTTCTAAAAGAGTACTCCACAAAGGCCATTGCGCAGAGGCATTTAACCGGAGGTATAGTCCCCCATGCCGGATGGTATTTTTCAGGAAGTATCGCCTGTAACGTCATTCATTGCCTCAAAGATGAAAAGCCTCCGGATGTTTTTGTCATTTTCGGGATGCATCTTCATCCTGGCTCCCCCTCATATATTATGACCGGCGGTGCATGGGAAACTCCTTTTGGTGATATAGAAATCGAAACGTCGCTTGCCGGCGAACTTGTCGAACAATTTTCATTTCAGATTGAAACGGCTGAATACTATACCCAGGACAATACCATCGAACTTCAGCTCCCTTTTATTAAATACTTTTTTGAGGACACAAAAATCGTTCCCATGGGCGTGCCGCCCACACAACAATCGCTTGAAATCGGAAAGGCTGTGGCCGACATTTCAAACCGTCTGGGGTTGCGAGTTAAAGTTATCGGTTCGACCGACCTCACCCATTACGGCATGAACTACGGCTTTGTATCGCATGGTACGGGGAAGGCGGCCTTGGACTGGGTGCGCAATGAGAACGACCGCAGGGTTATTGATGCCATGCTGGCCATGGATCCGGATAAGGTTATCACAGAGGCCCTGGAAAACCAGAACGCCTGTTGCAGCGGTGCGGCCGCAACGGCTATTGTCGCCGCAAGACAACTCGGAGCTGACAAAGCTGAAGAAATTGCATATGCAACCAGTTATGATAAAAGTCCGGGAGACAGTTTTGTGGGGTATACGGGGATTGTGTTTGAAAAAGGATAATGGCTCAGCCGGTTACGGCGCCTTATCGTTCAATCCCATCTCTTGCTAAGATGCCCTGATCATGATAATAATGTTTTACTTCTTTCATCTCACTAACCAGGTCGGCATATTCGATGAACTCTTGGGGTGCATAGCGTCCGGTAAGGATAACCTCCACGCTTTGAGGACGCTGGTCTAAAAATTCCAGAACCTGTTTTACGGTAAGCAGCCCAAACCAGATGGTCACATTGATTTCATCCAGTATAACCATGTCATATTGTCCTGATAGCATGGCGTCACGAGATTTGATAAGTCCCTGTTCCGCCTGAGCCTTATGCTTTTGAGTCACTTGATTACGATGAATACACTCCACGTCTCCATATTGCTCGATGGTGATAAAGGGGTTATCACGCAAAGCCGTGAGTTCGCCATAGTGCTGCCCCTTCATGAACTGGCCCATGTATGTTTTCAGTCCGTGACCCGCAGCTCTGATGGAAAGGCCTAAAGCGGCGGTTGTTTTTCCCTTACCGTTTCCGGTGTATACCTGAATGAACCTTTTGATATCCGTTGCCATGATTCAAAGATAATGAATTTATATCAGCTCAAATTCATCAAAGGGTTGGGGTTTGGTATTTTTTGACTTTAAGAAAGTTAGAAAAAAAAGGGCTATGAAATCATATCATAACCCATTGTGGTTTGGCTGAGGGACCAGGATTCGAACCTGGGTTAACGGGGCCAGAACCCGTCGTCCTGCCGCTAGACGATCCCTCAATGGATTTTAGCTTTTAAATACATAAATATGGAAGGCGAGTCAAGATAAAACTCGGGGCAAATGCATTTGAATCTCATTATAGGGGGAACGCTCCACGACGTCGTATATCTCTTTCCAACCGACTGAAACTTGTGCTTAAGCACCCGTAAACCCGAGCCGAGCCGGAGTTATTAAGAACATTATGTTGGTAAATTTTCCCATTGATTTTTTTTAGTCATGATTTCATTCGTCTCGGGCTAACGCGTGCTAAAGCCCTTCAAACAGTCAGTCGGTTTCCAAGAGAAACACGCCGTCGTTACGCTGCACTGAAATCAAATGTGATAACCCGAGATAAAATTGTTCTCTTAAATTTCGTGATATTTTTTTTAAGAACACGAAATTTACTTATGGTAACAAAATGAGTATTAGTAATAAGTAAAGTAGATTAAAAATATTTAAGCTTCACGATTACGTTTATAAATTGAATAATTTTTCAGACCGCCTGATTTTTTCGATAGAAACAGGGATGAGACGGGTTTGAGAATAAAACAATAATAATAACAAATAGATAAAAAACATATAACTCCTTTTATAGCTTAGAAACCGTAACGGTCAGGCATAGAAACAAAATAAAAAAATGTTTATGAAAACCCTTGACAATCCTTTGTGTTTAAATTACTAAAATCGCAATTTCTAACCATAACAGAAATACTATAAAATATATATAGTATAATCATACAGTTAAAAGGTAAAATTACTAATGGCCGCACCAAAACGCAAGAAATCTAAGTCAAAGCGGAATAAACGACGAATCCACCAGAAAGTTGCAGTTCCCGATAAAGTACATTGTCTTCAATGCGGGGATGCAATGCTTTCTCACCATGCATGCCCCAATTGCGGTACTTACAAGGGCCGTGCTGTAATTGGAACCGAATAATGACGATTTTATAAAAAGTCATTTTTTCTCACTTCAAAGATGTACCATATCCTTCGGAAATAATTTAATACGATTTCATCACTAAAAATGCTAAAGGAAAAAAATAGATGACCTCACATACAAACAAAGAAGACCCTGTGATAAAAGGATTGGATTCCGAGTCGAGACAGATGGTTATAGAGACGATTAGACAGCTTAAGAATCGTCTTTTAACCCGTGAAAAAATTCTTGAATATGACAAAAATGAAATTTTCCCGGAAGAGACGATCCGCGAAATAATGGGACCGGACATTGGCCTGCAGCTCTTTTTCATCGCTGAAGATTATGGCGGAATGGGAGGCGGTACCAGAGACTGTTGCGCGGTGATTCGTGAAATGTGTAAGATTTGCTTGGGCATCGGCACCGCTTTTTTTGCCATCCAGCTGGGTGCCGACCCGATCATTGTGGGGGGTACGGAAGAACAGAAAGCAAAATGGCTGGGTGCCATTGCCGAGGGAAATTCCCTTGTGGCCTATGCCGTGACAGAACCGGGCGCCGGCAGCAACCTTGCCTCACTCAAGACCAAAGCGGAACCGGTAACCAATGATTCCGGGGAAATAACAGGATATACCATTAACGGGACCAAGCAGTTTATATCTACCGGAGGATATGCCGATTTCATTACCTTGCTGGCCAAAACACCGGAGGGACCTGCATTTTTTGTCGTGGAAAAGGGGACACCCGGCTTTGTTCAGGGCAAGGGTGAGGATAAACACGGTATACGGGCTTCAAACACATCTCCACTGTCTTTTACTGATGTGTTTGTTCCGGCTGAAAATCTCATCGGCTTGGTTCCCGGAAAGGGTATGAAACAAGCCAATAAAGTTTTTGGATATACCCGGCTCATGGTTGCCGCCATGGCCCTGGGGCCTTGTGAAGCAGCTCTTGAGATCGTGATTCCGTATGCCAAAGAGCGGATTCAATTCGGATCTCCGCTTTCAGAAAAACAGGGATACACTCACAAGCTTGTGGTTCCCCATGCCGTAAGGTTAGAGGCTGCAACCGCCTATATGGACGAAATTGCTCTCAGGATCGATTCCGGCGAATATGACCTTCATGTGGAAGGCTCCATTAGCAAATTGTTTGCTACTGAGTCTGCCAACAAGGCCGCGGACGATGCGATCCAGGCTCTGGGCGGTTATGGGTATATGACCGAGTTTGAAGTGGAGAAGATCAAGCGGGATGTGAAGATCACCTGTATCTATGAAGGGACCAGCGAAATTCAGCAGAGTATTATCAGCACATTCCGCTGGAAAGAGACGCGTAAAACCAAAGGCGAATTTTATACCGCCATCTGCCGGGAAATGGAAAACATGGATAGCGATGTAAACGATGCCGGATGTCGGTTTTACGGGCTATCGGCCGGGATTTTAAATAATACCATTATGTTAGTTCACGACAACCGGCTGACGCGGAAGCAACACGTCATGTTTTCCCTGGCCGATATGATGACCCATGTGGAGATTGGGGCCAGCCTGGCGCGTAAGGCCGTGGCCCTTTCAAAAGCCGGTGACCCGGAAGCCGAAAAGGTTAAAGCCATGTCCAGGATTTTTGCCGATGAAGTTGCACAACTTGTTTCCCGGAACGCGCTGAACATCCTGATGGGTTCCGGTGTATTTGATCAAAAGGCAGCCCATGATTTTATGGAAACAAATTCTTATAACCAACTGGTTTGCAGCAGTCTAAATGTCATAAATGACATGGATCGGGTTGCAGACATACTGTTTGCGAGGTAATCATGACCGAACAAGAACAACGTACTGTTGTGGTTACGGGCGGTTCGAGAGGTATTGGCAGGGCTATTTGTATATCGCTGGCATCACCGGACACCCGTATCTATTTTAATTATTTTTCTCCGAATGATCCGGATGCTGAAGCTGCCGCTGCTGCCGAAACTGAGAAACTCGTAGCCGATGCCGGAGGTTCGGCAGTCAGTACCAGTGTTAACATTGCCGAAGAAAAAGAAGTGGTAAGCTTTTTCGAAGAAATATTAAATAAGTCCGGCCGGATAGATGTTCTCGTAAATAACGCCGGCATTACCAAAGACGGTCTTTTGGTTCGTATGAAGGAAACGGACTGGGATGTGGTTTTAAATATTAATTTAAAAGGGGCATTTACCTGCACGAGGATTGCTGCAAAAGCCATGATGAAGCAGCGTAGTGGACGTATTATTAATATGGCGTCGGTTGTGGGCGTGACCGGGAATGCGGGACAGGCAAATTATTCGGCATCAAAGGCAGGTTTAATTGGACTCACAAAAACAGCTGCTAAAGAACTGGCTCCGCGTGGCATTACCGTCAATGCAATCGCTCCGGGTTTCATAGAAACGGATATGACTGCGTTGCTTTCAGAAAAGGCAAGGAATGCAATGCTGGACCAGGTCCCGTTGGGACGAGCGGGGCAACCTGAAGATGTTGCTGCCGTTGTTGCTTTTCTGGCTTCTGAGAGTGCATCTTACATAACCGGCCAAATAATCCATGTCAGTGGTG
>JASFLX010000125.1:0-8432 GCA_050117895.1 Desulfobacterales bacterium
GACAACGCCAAAGATGGGGTATCATCGGCTTTCCCGAAGGGTAAACAAAACCGATATAAAATTAAAGAATTCATATCTCACTGATGGTAGAGATATTAAAATGTCGTCGAATCATCGAAACTCTTTTTCAAATAAATATATTATAATCATTTTCGGTTTTGTTTACGCTCAATTAGGGTAATAATTTCTTCTTGACAAAATCATAAAATATATTTATGAAACTTATATCGTTGAGCGGGAATAACTCAGTGGTAGAGTGCGACCTTGCCAAGGTCGAAGTCGCGGGTTCAAATCCCGTTTCCCGCTCCATTTTTTTTTGGGGGTGGGGCGGCATAGCCAAGTGGTAAGGCAGCGGTCTGCAAAACCGCTATTCACCAGTTCGAATCTGGTTGCCGCCTCCAGATAACATGAAAGGTTTGCAAGTATTTCAATGTCTTGTAAGCCTTTTTGTTTTTTATCATTAGTTGTTATTTTACGCTTATTCGAAATATAAAATTGTTGTACCCATGGCTGTTCATAAATTTATAGTGGGCTAAGCTTAGGATACACTCCGTCGTGGAGCGTTCTCCCTGTATTGGGATTCAAATGCGTTTGCTCCGGGGCTAAGCTCTGGATAAATTGCAAACACCTAACTTGTATGATATGCATAACTTTTATGGTGCTGAAAAGTGATGTTAATCGGAAAAACTGCGGGGTATACCTATTATGGAAAACTTATTAGGTGAATTTTGGATGTTCAAACTTGCTTGTTTAGCAGGGGTGGCATATCTTATTTATTTTTTCATTAAAGATCGTATGAGGAAATAACCTGTTCAACAAAAACATCCAATGAAAGAATGAATCATGATCCGAATCAATGAAAATTATCTTAAACTTCGGTCTTCATATCTGTTTGTTGAAATCGCGAACCGTGTATCCGCATATCAGAAAGAGAACCCGGAGGCTTCGATCATCCGTCTTGGGATCGGTGATGTAACCCTGCCGCTACCGCCGGCATGTATTCAAGGGTTTCAAGAAGGTGTGAAAGAGATGGCTTCGGAGGCGACTTTCCGTGGCTACGGGCCTGAGCAGGGGTATGACTTTTTGAGGGAAAAGATCGCTTTCAACGATTATCAGTCTCGGGGAGCGGATATAACTCCGGAAGAAATATTTGTAAGCGACGGCTCCAAATGCGATTCCGCAAATATCCAGGAACTGTTTGACAAGGATATTAGTCTGGCGATTCCGGATCCGGTATATCCGGTTTATCTTGACACGAATGTGATGGCCGGCCGAACCGGGGATTTTAATGACGGGAGATATGACAAAATATTCTATTTGGAGAGTTTACCCGAAAACGGGTTTATACCACTTATCCCTGAGAAACCGGTGGATTTGATTTATCTTTGTTTCCCCAATAATCCCACCGGCGCAACTATTTCCCGTGACATGTTGAAGACCTGGGTAGATTTTGCCCGGGAAAACAAATCTCTTATTCTTTTTGATGCAGCCTATGAATCATATATCCGGGATCGAACACTCCCTCGGTCGATTTTCGAGATTCAAGGTGCTCGCGAAGTGGCCATCGAGTTCAGGAGCTTTTCCAAAACCGCCGGTTTTACCGGTACCCGTTGTGCCTTCACGGTTGTTCCCAAAACCTGCATGGCTTATGACCGGAGCGGTCAGAAGCATTCCTTACATACGTTGTGGAACCGGCGGCAGTCTACCAAGTTTAACGGTGTGTCTTATCCGGTTCAGAAAGCGGCCGAAGCGGCTTACACCGAAGAAGGTAAAACCCAGATCATCGGCTTGACAGACTATTATTTAAAAAATGCGGCCTTGATACGAAAAGAGATGGCAGAACTGGGTTTTGAAATTGTCGGCGGTGAAAATTCACCCTATATCTGGGTGAACTGTAAAAGCGATGCCTGGGAATTTTTTGATTTGCTGCTAAAAAGAGCCGGTGTAGTCACAACCCCGGGACCCGGGTTTGGCAAATGCGGCAATGGCTTTATCCGTATCAGTGCCTTTAATAGTTATGAAAACGTTGAGAAGGCAATGGCACGAATTAAAGATGTTCTTTGATCGGTGTTTATAATACACCAGAACTCGAAATATTACAAAATATCTCAATATAGACTATGATCAAAAAAGAGACCTTTGAAAAATGTTCAATTTCGTTCAAGTTCAAGGAAGGTGAGAATTTTAACCACAGGAATACATTGAGTATTTTGAGGATTAAAATTTGAACCTGACGCGGAAATTGGGCGAAAGGGGGCGTTTTTCAAAGGTCTCAAAAATATAACGATCACATATACAATATGAGGTAGCGGTTTCCGTGAAGTGAATAAGTTCGGGCAGAGAAATTCTTTGATTAAAACCTCCCAGATGTGGCCCGGTCGTCATTGTTATATCTTCCAGGCCTCTTGGCAGTCCCTCGATGCTGTTCCTGCTTAATCCATGCTCCAATAAGAATTCATTGAATTCAAGATCGCTCATCTCCTGTTGATCAGTGACTCTGAATATTTCCTCCATATATCGATCAACTCCGAATTCCTCAATCAAACGTAACACAAAATTATCCAAATCAACAGGCAAAGGATCACTCGTTATTTTACCGGTGAATCCTTCATAATAGGCGTTAAATGAAGCTTCTATCAACTCCCGAATTAAATCAGGACAAAAAAGGTTGCGTACATCTACGGGATATCCCTTTTTATCAAAACCCGCCCGTTCCGGATGATGATTGCGGAAATAACTTGCGCAGATCAGAATAATACTTATAAAATGATTTCCAAGCAACCGGTAGTATCTGCAAGAAGAGCCTGAAATAGCCTCAAGGTGCTCAAAATCTCTAATCCCCGATTTCCCCAGATTCGGGTAGCGGCATGACATTAACCATCTGTCCAGCCGTCCTCCTCTGGGCCATTCATAATATCCTCCGTCGCATCTCCGGTAGCTTTGAATACGATTATGAAAAAGGGGTACCGGAGCCGTGTGAACAATACCCATCGACGCCAGTCTTCCCAGAAGCCAGGCGTTCCGCTTCATAACCTCCATAAAGTTGTTCCAATCAACTCTTTCTTCATCAGGCAAGGGATTGGGATAAACAAAATAGTCGGGATGGACCGTAAAACATATGGCGGAATCCATGGGTATATTCACGCTGTTTTTCAATTTAACCGGAAAATCTGTCAGCCTGAACAGATAAGCCTTCCCAAACCGGAGCGGTGTGGGTATATCAAATTTTACCGGAAATTCGTGTTTAATCGTTTGCAAATATTCCATCCATAATGCCTCGCGATTCAAGGATGCATTCTCGGAATTCGATCTCGACAGTTTCATTACAAACACAAGATCACTTGCTAAGGAGAACACAAGACTCCGACCGATACATTTCATATGGCAGTATTGATTTAAACCTGTTTTATCACATAACTCGTCCCATCTGATGGAGGAGACTTTTTTTATGCGTTCCTCATTTAAAGAGGGCTCTTTTATTTTCAGAGGAAGCGAGCCTAATGCCTCGGCCGCTGCTCGATGTGAAGTTCCGTCAGACTCGGCAACAATATGTTTGAGACTCTCTATAGATTCTGCGGTCAGGCAAGTGTTTTCTCCGGCGGACGCAAGAAAACGGAGGGTTTTTGCCGCTTTTCTGTATAAAAAATAGGACTGCCTTTGGTGAGAATGTACTTTTTTTAGGATCACACGATGCAACGCATGAATCGTCTGTGATGATGCTAAAGAGGAGCTTTTTTCTATCTCGTATTCAAGCGTGGAAACCGCCATATATGTGGCGGAAAAATCCGAACATGAGTATAACAAATAATTTTCGGAATCAGCCAGCTTTCTGTGCATGTCCATGCTTTTAATTCGGTTCAGTCCACAAATGCAATAATCAATTATTTCAGCAGTCGTAGTGTTTCTTTCACTTTACAACTCTCAATCTATGGGTCTGTTTTACTTTCTTTTTCAAAGCCTCAATAATAACCCGTGCGGCATCGTCTTCATTATACACATGCTTTTTCGATATGGATCGACAAGATGTCAGCAACTCTTTATTCCCGGATAGCAGACTCAAGGCATTCTTAAAATAACCATATGAATTCGCATTTGAATTACTTAGATCATCTAAATTTTGGTTTGCTATTTTTACCTTTTCTTTCAAATCCAAATTGGAGATTAATCGTTCAACGGCTTCATCAACCGTTTTTGGAGAGATAGGAAGTTTGTTAATATAATCCTTTTGATCATAATCCGTAAGATGTTCGCCGGCTTTAGCCTTTAGCAGCCCCAGAAAAATAATTTCTTCAACAATATGCATTGTCTCTTTATATATTTTAGCATCTTCACTGGTTCTTGAGCCCGTCACATTCAACACCTCAATTTGATTTTCTATTATCCAAGTGTTTATTTTAGATCCTGCCATATCAACAGAAGTTTCATTTAAATCAATATGCAGACAGGGTCGTTGATGTTCCTTAGCCATTTTTTGGCTATAATCAGCACCACCGGTTAAATTTCCATGGGAGATGATCACTGTTCCATCAGAGTCGATAACATTTTGCTCAATTCGTTCTTTAAAACCGGCAATGGGCATTTCTTTTAATTCATATTTTTCCGGTAATCTTCCCCTTTGAGTTTTACGGCCTTTTTGAATCCATCCGCCATGTGGAACTCCCAGTTTTATTGCCACATCTAATGCGGCCTGGTCTGCACCAATTTGACCCCCTGATACGATTTTCTTAATCATTATCCTCACTCCGGTATTTCGTCTGTCATTGCTTCACTTTAACAGAAAAAATAATCAGTTGTAATGATATCCTCAATGTAATAGTTTAATCTTTATAAAAAAGATCAAAAAAAGCGAACTATTGTCTACCAATCCAAATTTTCAAATGCTAATTATAAAATATCGATTAGAACATCAAATATCAAGGCAAAATTGCAACCGGTGATGATATGGAATTCATGAAGAGCTTTATTGCCGGGAATCGTCATAACCGTATTGCGTACAACCCTTGTGGGAGGAAAGGTGAAAATGGGATTTATCCTGAGAATGCCTCGGGATGAGGTAACAATGATCGGACCTATAACCTTCTGTTTTTATTGGTGCCCCCGGCAAGGATCGAACTTGCGGCACATGGATTAGGAATCCATTGCTCTATCCACTGAGCTACGGGGGCATAGATTTGTGAGAGGAATACACCAATTCCAATCCCTTGGCAAGCCTTTTTTCATTGAAGGACGGAGCGCTTGATGCGTAAAAGTCGTTTAATTTCATTTGCTTGTTGCAATGCATGCTCCTGTTTGCGTGTGTTGGCAAGGCGCATTGAAAACTTGGAGGCCTCTAACGGGCGCTCTTTTTTACTTTCAAGATATAGCCGGTACCAATAGGGCAGCTCGTTTTGGTAGATGGAAATCAGTTCCGAACTGTGACGGCGCACGGACACCCCTTGATCTTGTATTTGCGAGCTTTCTTTATTCCGGGGTCGTTTGGCTTGCAATATTTCCAGGAACGCCACGATATCGGATGCGAGGCGACCCTTAATTCTTAAATACCTGCCGATCGGTAATATCCAAAAGCGAATGATAATATAGCTCAAAAGGCCAACGATAAAGCTGATTAAAGATGCAATATAGATCGGTTCCATTAAAATTTCCCTGTGGTTATAATTTCGTAAAAAGTGAAACTCTAATTGAGCGTAAACAAAACCAACTTCAATTATGGATGGACATTATTTGCAAAACCCCTTTTTCTTAGCCCAATTTAATCCATCACAATTTCCTAAATAACAAGCCTTTCGCCAATCATTGCACGCACGGTTTTTCTTTCCTAACTCATAGTAGGCATCCCCTCGGTTGTTATAAGCATATAAATCATTCGGGTCAAGATGGATAGCCCGGTTAAAATCCTTTATGGCTTGCTGATACCGTCCTAACTTATACAAGGCAACCCCACGGTTGTTATAATTTATAGCATCGTTTGGGTTAAGTTCTATGGCTCTGTTCAACAGATCCAAGGCTTTCATATGATCGGCCATATTTTCCTGAAGCAAAGAAAATGCCTGGTTTTTTAAGGAAGACACTTCAGTTTTTATTTTCTTATTCTCATAATATCTTTTATAATGCGCAGATGAAATTGTTAGGAAGGTCAATAACGTTATTATGATTGAAGCGGTAATAAATGATGGCCAATGCTTTCGATATATTTTTACAAGAAATAAAATTAACGAAACGATCAATAAATATATTAAGGTAATGCCCAGTAAATGGGTGGCAAATTTCAAAAGAAAAATAAAATCAATAAGTTTTTCGAAGAATATATGATTTAAAATAACGAAAAGTGCCAGGTTAAACAAATATCCGCCAAGCACTATAGCCAAAGACTTTTTTTTGATCGAGACCAATTGTTCGATTCTTTTTGCCGATGAATCAGAGGATATCATGTAAAATTGTTTTTCTAATTTTTTCATATCCCGGTTTTTTCCCGCAATAATTATAATGCAACATACAGATTTTTATATATTATACAACACAAAGCTGAAAAAATCAATAATTCCAATTAATTAAATATTCAAGATGAAAGCAAAAAACATTCTGTTCACAGGTCCTCCAAGATGCGGAAAATCAACCCTAATCCATAAAATCGTTCAAAAAATCAACATCCCTGCAACCGGGTTTTTTACGCAGGAAATTTTGGAAAAGGGCAGGCGAGTGGGATTTTCCATCACCACATTGGATCAAAAGAAAGGCGTCCTGGCACATGAGCGAATTAAGAGCCGGTTGCGTGTGGGGAAATACGGCGTAAGCCTTTCGGATATCGATGGAATTGCTGTTCCTTCCATGATGCCCTCAATATCAGACGAACTGGTAGTGATTGATGAAATCGGTAAAATGGAATGCTTGTCAAAGCTTTTCAAGAAAACCCTTGAAGGGGTCCTTGATTCGAATCGCCCTGTAATCGGATCTATTGCCATGAAAGGGGATCGGTTTATACAAAAAATTAAGGAACGGTCGGACGTTCTGCTGGTAACAGTGACGCCACAGAATCGGGATGAATTGGTGAATATCTATCTGGAATTCAATAAATAACATCCATTGACACCGGAATTTGATAAGTATAAATATAACCCATGAAACTTGAGCTTAACCTAAGGAAGCACTGCATTGAAACCGAGTTAAAACGGCTTTATAACCGGAGCCTGTCGGAATATTTTAAACCGGGGCGCAACCGGGAACGACTTGAAAAGATAATAAATGGTTTAAAAACGGTGCTTGAGAATTCTAACTTTAGCAATTTAAGAAGCACATACCCCGAACTGTCCGGAAAGAGTGAAGCGAACATTGTGCTGACAACCGATAGACATCATCATGTGGTCATTTTAATAAATGATATAGAAATAAATCCGTTGGAAAAGGCTTGAGAGGTCTATAGCCATGATTATTGACGCCCATGTACATTGTGGAATTCAGGACAAGTTTCCGCCGCAATCCTATGACGACTATTTTTCAGTTATCAGCGGCAGCGGAATCAAGGCGGCCGTGATGTTTCCGCCGGTTATGGAAATATATGACCGGTATGATCCGAATTTTGCCGACACCACCCAATGGAAAAACAGGCGGAAAGCCGCCAATGAATACCTTCTTCATGTCGAGACACCCGATTTAACGGTTATTCCTTATTTTTTCATCTGGAATGACTTCGCTGTTAACCAGCTCACATCTCAACATAAGGGGATAAAATGGCACCGGCATTCAGATGAACCGGTGTATTATTATGACAGTCCGCGATGCCGGCAGGCCGTCGATGAGATCAGAAGCAGAAATATGCCGGTGGTATTGGAGGAAGAATTTGGTAACACCGTTCGGTTTATAGAAGAAATCGCCAAAGATGTTACGGTAATTATTCCTCACATGGGCATGTTAAACGGAGGGTACGGAGCCATAAAAAACCATGGGTTGTGGTCAAGGCCCAATGTATATGCGGATACGGCGCTGGCTTCTGTTAGTGAAATAACGGATTATATCCATGAGTATGGTATTGATAGAATAATTTTTGGTTCTGATTTTCCCTTTGGAGATCCAAAGAGAGAGCTGCAAAAAATTATGGATCTTCAGATCCCTCAGGAACAAAAGGAAATCATTTGCCGATTGAATATTCAACGGCTGCTGGCGGAAAGTAATGTATAATCTAAATTGAGCGATTTTTTACTCGATCTGCACCGATCTCTTGCGCATCAAGGATCCGCGAAAATCCTCGACATATCCATCCCGATGTTTTTTCGGGACGGTTTTCGCAAACCCTTATGCATCAAGATTTCAGCACATCTCTTCGCAAAAAATCGCTCAGCTTAGGTATAACTTTGGAACACAAAAGCAGGGCTGTTTCTATCCGAGAAAAAACGAACAGGCCAGGACCGCGAAAATCACGCCGGATGCATCGGCCGTCA
>JASFLX010000126.1:0-8419 GCA_050117895.1 Desulfobacterales bacterium
TTCCGGATGAAATCGATATCACCAGCGAGGAACCCCGCATCGGAATTTTTGTGTGTAATTGTGGTATCAATATCGGTGGGTTTGCCGATGTTCCGGCCATCGTCGAATATGCCAAGGGACTGCCCAATGTTGCCTATGTGGAAGAGAACCTCTTTACCTGCAGCCAGGACACTCAAGACAAAATGGCAGAGGTGATCAAGGAACAGAACTTAAATCGTATTGTTGTGGCGGCATGTACCCCTCGAACCCATGAACTGTTATTTCAGGAGACCATACGTAATGCAGGTCTAAATGAATATCTGTTTGACATGGCCAATATCAGGAACCAGTGCACATGGGTACATTCGGATGACAAAGAAAATGCCACGGAAAAATCCAAAGATCTGGTTCGGATGGCTGTAGCCCGGGCTTCTTTGCTGGAACCCATCCCCGAGATATCGGTGGATATTAACCCGTCTGCCCTGATTATCGGTGGGGGTATCGCCGGTATGACCACGGCTTTAGGTTTTGCGGATCAGGGTTTTCCGGCGGTCATAGTGGAAAAATCGTCCGTTCTCGGCGGAGCGGCAAGGGATCTTACCAAGACCTGGCAGGGCCAGGACGTTCAAGAATACCTTTCCGATCTGGTTGATAAAGTTGAGCAGCATTCAAACATAGAGGTGTTGCGAAACGCCGAGGTGGTCGGAGCTTCCGGGTTTGTGGGCAACTTTGAAACTCAGGTGGCTGTAGGAAACCAGACAAAGACCGTGGAACACGGGGTTGTCATGGTTGCAACCGGTGGAAAGGCGGCCGATACGGATGAATACCTTTACGGTATAAATTCCAGGGTGACCCGCTGGCATGATCTGGAACATGATCCTGAAAAATTAAAGAATGCAGAAATTATTGTATTTATCCAGTGTGTGGGGTCACGGGACGAAAACCGACCTTACTGTTCCAGGATCTGTTGTACGGCTTCCATATCACAAGCGATTTCCATAAAAGAAAGCAACCCGGAGACAAAAGTATTTATCCTTTATCGTGACATTCGAACTCATGGCGAAAAAGAGTATCTTTATAAAAAAGCCAGGGAGATGGGAGTGGTGTTTGTACGATATTCTTTGGATAACAAACCCAAGGTTTCGGAAATAGAAAATGGTCTTCAAGTCGATGTCTTTGATCCGATTTTACAAAAGGAATTAAGGATAAAAGCAGACTACGTGAATCTGGCGACGGCCATTGAGCCGGCCCAAAACCAAAAGATTTCCGAGTTCTATAAAATTCCGCTCAATGCCGAAAACTTTTTTATGGAAGCCCATGCCAAATTGCGTCCCGTTGATTTTGCAACCGATGGTATTTTTCTATGCGGTTTGGCCCATTACCCCAAAGCCATAGAAGAGAGCATTTCCCAAGCCATGGCGGCGGTAAGCAGAGCCGTCACGATACTGGCAAAAGGTACTGTTCAAATTTCTCCGCTGGTATCTCAGGTAGATGCTGAAAAATGCATCGGGTGCGGTCTTTGTGCGGAAGTTTGTGCTTTCAACGCTATACTGCTTAATGAAATTGAAGGCACGGGATATCGGGCACAGAATATTTCGGCCTCCTGCAAAGGGTGCGGGCTGTGTGCCGCTTCGTGTCCCCAGCAGGCCATCGATATGCTCCATTTCCGGGATCGGCAAATCGTGGCTTCGGTTTGTGCAGCAGTGTAAATGGATAAATTCTAGTAACTTTCAAGTGTTGTCCGGGTTAGATAATAGCTTGCAATTTTTATAATGAGCCAAAGTAAGTGAAAGGTGAAAATTATGGAAGAGTTTGAGCCAAGAGTAGTTGCTTTTCTATGTAACTGGTGTGCCTATGCCGGTGCCGATCTGGCAGGTGTATCCCGATTGCAGTATCCACCCAATATAAGAGCCGTGCGCGTCATGTGTTCGGGCAGAGTGGATCCACTGTTTGTTCTGCAAGCGTTTAAACAGGGATGTGACGGCGTACTGGTCGCCGGGTGACATTTCGGTGATTGCCATTACCTGGAGGGTAATGTTCAGGCCGAAAAGAAGATCCGTTTAACTCAAAAATTGTTGGACATCGCCGGTATCGGCAAAGACAGGCTGCATTTGGCCTGGGTTTCCTCGGCTGAAGCTCAGCGGTTTGTAGAAATTGCTACAAATGCAATCGATTCGGTTAAGGCTCAGGGGAAATTCGACCCCAATGCGTTTGCTTTTGAGCTTGCTGCAGCAGAGTCGACCCTGGCCGGAGAAACACTCAGATGGATGCTCGGAAAAGAATTAAAGATCACGACAAAAGGGGATGTTTTCGGGCGCCGGTGGGATACGGATACTTTTGAATCTATACTCGATTCGTTGCTCGAAAGAGAATATCAGAAAAATATGATTCTTCAAGCAGTTAATGATGGACATACCTCAGTGAGAGATATCCATAAAAAAATCGGGCTTGACCTTAAAAGAATTTCATACCTTCTGGCCGATATGGAAAATACGAACATGGTTGAGTTTGTCGGTATGAAAGAGAGCAAACCGGTGTTTCAAGTACTGTGAAAACTCAGTAAAGAAAATTGAAGATTTTATTTGATGAATCTATCTGGAATCGACAATCAAAAATCTTCAATGAATAGAGGGAGGAGAAATGACGAAAAAAAGCGGGTCGGTTATGGTTGTGGGTGCCGGAATTGCAGGCATGCAGGCTTCGCTCGATCTGGCCAATTCGGATTACAAGGTTTACCTGGTTGACAAATCTCCCACCATCGGCGGGATGATGGCCCAGCTGGACAAGACCTTCCCCACTAATGATTGTGCCATGTGAGTGATTTCGCCCAAACTGGTCGAGGTCGGCCGGCATATGAATATTGAGCTGATTACGTGCAGCGAATTAAAGAACGTTGAAGGGGAACCGGGAAACTTTAAAGCGTCATTGGTCAATTACCCCCGCTACATTGATCCGGTTAAATGTACCGGGTGCGGAGATTGTGCCAGGCACTGCCCGGTCACCGCCGTTAACCCATATAATATGGGTCTCAATGACAGGAGAGCCACCTACATCGAATATGCCCAAGCGGTTCCTCTCGCCTTTGCCATTGATACCCAGACCTGTATCGGCTGCGGTTTGTGCGAGAAAATGTGTCTTGCCAAAGCGATCCGATATGATGACAAAGAGCGCAACACCAACGTTACGGTGGGATCTGTCATTCTGTCCGCCGGAAGCCGGGGATTCGATCCTTCCGGGCTTGATTATCTGGGATACGATAAATATCCCAATGTGGTTACCAGCCAAGAGTTTGAAAGAATCCTGAGTGCATCAGGACCGTATTTTGGTCATTTGATGAGGCCGTTGGACAGGGAAGAGCCCAGAAGCATCGCGTGGTTGCAGTGCGTGGGTTCCAGGGATACCAACCGTTGCGGAAACGGCTACTGCTCATCGGTATGCTGCATGTACGCCATAAAAGAATCCATGATTGCCAAAGAGCATGCCCATGGCGACCTGGATTGTGCAATTTTTAATATGGATATACGGACGGTTAGCAAGGATTATGAAAAATATTATCTTCGTGCCCGGGATAAGGAAGGGATTCGCTTTATAACCGCCAGGGCCCACTCCATTACCGAAGTTCCTGAAACCGGCGATCTGATTCTCGAGTATGCCGATGATAGCGGTACCATGAAACAAGAAACCTTTAACATGGTCGTTCTTTCTGTGGGACTTCAGATTCAGCAGGATACTGCGGATCTGGCAAAACGCCTCAATGTTAAATTGGATAAATACAATTTTGTAGACAACGATCCCTTTACGCCAGTGAGCACCTCACGGCCGGGAATATATATGTGCGGGGTGCTGCAAGGGCCAAAGGACATCCCCGAATCCGTGGCCGAGGCCAGCGCCGCAGCGTGTTTAGCCGGCGCGGAGCTTGCCGAAGCCAGGGGCACTGAGATTACTAAAGTTGAAATGCCCGAACCCATTGATGTTTCCGAGCAGAGGCCTCGCATCGGTGTTTTCGTATGTAACTGTGGGATCAACATCGGAGGTATTGTCGATGTCCCGGCGGTAAAAGACTATGCTGCGACGCTTCCGAACGTTGTCTTTACGGATGATAATCTGTTTACCTGCAGCCAGGACACCCAGGATGTCATCAAAGAAAAAATTATCGAGCATCAGTTGAACCGGGTGATTGTGGCTTCATGCAGCCCCAAAACTCACGAGCAGATGTTTATGGAAACGCTTGAGGCCTGCGGATTAAATAAATATTTGTTTGAAATGGCAAATATCCGCAACCAGAATTCATGGATTCATTCCAAGGATCCGGAAACAGCCACGCAAAAGGCCAAAGACCTGGTTCGTATGTCCGTGGCCCGGGCTGCGACACTCCATCCGCTATATGAAAAAAAGATTCCGGTCATTAAGAGAGCGCTGGTCATCGGCGGTGGGGTGGCCGGGATGAATGCTGCGCTGGGTCTTGCGGATCAGGGTTTTCCGGTCGTCATCATTGAAAAAGAGGAAAAACTGGGCGGAATGGCAAATCGCCTGACCGCCACCATTGAGGGGGCGGATGTGGGGAGTTATCTGGAAGGACTGATCGAAAAGGTGACAACCCACCCCCAAATACAGGTTTTGACCCGCTCTCTTATTGTCGGATTTTCCGGATTCAAGGGAAATTTCACCACTGAAGTTCTCGTGGGACCGGGTATGTATGAAAGAAAGATCGACCATGGCGTGGTTGTTCTGGCTACCGGAGCCACCGAATACCGCCCCAAAGAATTCCTATACGGCCAGGACCAAAGGGTCCTAACCCAGGTCGAGCTATCCAAACGTTTAAAAGAAAAAGGGGTCCAAGATCTAAACCGGGTGGTCATGATTCAGTGTGTTGGGTCCAGAAACGGTGAGAATCCCAACTGCTCCAGGATTTGCTGTCAGAGCGCAATCAAGAATGCCCTTCACATTAAAAAACTTCAACCGGATGCCCAAGTCTTTATACTTTACCGGGATATCCGGACGTACGGGCTCCTGGAGGATTACTATACTGAAGCCAGGAAACTGGGCGTATTGTTTTTTCGATTCGATCCCGAAGATCCGCCCACGGTGGAATCATCTGAAGCGGGGGTGATGGTAACCTTTAAGGATCATGTGCTGGGTTCCAGCCTCAGGGTCAGTGCCGACCTTCTGGCGCTGAGCGCGGGGATGGTGGCTGAGGACACCGAAGAACTCGCCTCCATCGTCAAACTGGCCCGAACCGCGGAAGGCCATTTTATGGAGGCTCATGTCAAGTTAAGGCCGGTGGATATGGCTACGGAAGGCGTCTTTGTTTGTGGTACCGCTCACAGCCCCAAACTGTTATCAGAATCCATTTCACAGGCACTTGCCGCTGCTTCCCGGGCAACGACGTTTCTATCCCAGCCGGACTTGACATTATCGGCGGTAACGGCACAGGTAAATGCGGATCTATGTGCGTCATGCCTCATATGTGTCCGATCGTGCCCGTACCAGGTGCCGAGAATCAATCAAGACGGTGTCAGTGAAATCGATGTTGCATTGTGCCATGGGTGCGGTGTCTGTGCCGCGGAATGTCCGGCAAAGGCCATCGAGCTGAATTGGTATGAAGACGTTCAAATTCTGAGCAAGGTTGACGCGTTGCTCGAAGGCGTCCTGTAGAACCGAAGTGAATCATAATTCAGGTCAAAAATAACGAGACATGCAGTTTGTGAACTGAATTTTGAATAGCCGAAATTGAAGATTGTTGATTTATGATTGAAGATTTATGGAAGCGCTTGGCTTTGTATTTTTAAAAATTGATAGAACACCTTCAATCAACAATCATCAATCGAAAATCATCAATTTTCTCATTTGTAAGCGTATACGAAATTAAACAATAGTATAGCCGCCGAATTCGCACCAAACATATAGAGTAGATTCAAAGGGGGTATTATGAAGGAAGATTTCAAACCGATTATTATCGCATTTTGCTGCAGTTACTGAGGGTACACGGCTGCGGACCTGGCAGGTTCCATGCGCTTGCAATACCCACCTGATATAAAGATCATTCTCGTTCCATGCACGGGGAAGGTAGATGTCCTTCATATCCTCCATGCCTTTGAAAAAGGAGCGGACGGCGTATATGCGGTAGGTTGTATGGAAGGAGATTGTCATTATAACAGCGGCAACCTCAGAGCCCGTAAACGGGTGGAACAGGCACAAAAAATTCTGGATACGATTGGTATCGAGGGAGAACGGGCACAGATGTATAACCTTTCATCCAGCGAAGGGCCTCGGTTTGCTCAGTTCGCCGTTGAAATGGAGGAAAGAATCCGAAAATTGGGGCCCAACCCCATTAAACTGGCCAAGAAAAAGGCCGCATAACACCAATGAAGAATTTCAATTAATATATTTTGATCTTTAATGAAAGAGAGGTCTTATGATTGTTGCCGACAGAAAACCCATTGAAGAAATTATAGAGGAAGTCAAAAATCATGAAAAAATCCTCATCCTCGGCTGTAACGAATGCGTTACGGTTTGTGAGGCAGGGGGGAAGAAAGAAGTCGGTGTTCTGGCGTCGGCCCTTAGGATGTATTTCCTCAACCAGGGACAGGAAGTCAAAGTCGATGAGAAAACATTGGAACGGCAGTGCGATCACGAATACCTCGAAGAGATTCGTGATGTGATGGATCAGTATGACGCTGTGGTTTCCCTTGCCTGCGGGGTCGGCGTCCAGTTTATGGCTGAAAAATACCACGACTGTCCCATTTATCCCGGAGTGGACACCTGTTTTTTGGGGGCTACTGAAAAACGAGGCCTGTGGACGGAACGGTGCCAGGCCTGTGGAAAGTGCATTCTGGCGCGTACCGGGGGAATCTGTCCGGTCTCCCGCTGTGCAAAACGGGTTCTCAACGGCCCCTGCGGCGGTTCTGCTAAGGGCAAATGCGAAATTAATAAAGAAATCGACTGCGCTTGGGAACTGATCATCAATCGGCTCAAGGCACTGGACAAACTTGATGATTATGAAAAAATTGACCCCATAAAAGACTGGTCCACCGACAGGGCCGGGGGACCCAGAAAAGTTGTCAGGGAGGATCTACAAGAATGAAAACAAAAACACCAAGCAAACTGGAAAAGATTCTGGCCGCCGGTCACCTGGCGGTTACGTCGGAGTGTGGTCCCCCAAGGGGTTCTGACATGGAAGTGATTACAGAAAAGGCAAATCTGATCAAGGATTATGTGGATGCGATCAATATCACCGACAATCAGACATCCGTAACCCGCATGAGCAGCCTGGCAGCCTGTATTCAACTTAAACTCATGGGGCTGGAGCCGGTGCTGCAAATGGTAACGCGTGATCGAAACCGGATCGCCTTGCAGAGTGATATCCTTGGAGCGGCTTCCTTTGATATACACAATGTTCTCTGTCTTTCCGGAGACCACCAGAGCTTTGGAGACTGCCCCACGGGTCAAAATGTTCATGATATTGACTCTATGCAGCTCATTCAAACCGTGAGGCTGATGCGGGACGAAGGAAAGTTCCTTGGGGGAGACGATATTAAGCGCCCCCCCAAGATGTTCGTGGGGGCCGCTGCCAATCCTTTTGCCGATCCCTTTGAAATACGCGTTCCCCGATTGGCCAAAAAAATTGCCGCCGGAGTGGAGTTTATACAAACCCAATGTATATACAACATGGAGAAATTCGAACTCTGGTTGAAGATGGCCGGTGACCGTGGATTACTCGAAAAAGTCTATATTCTGGCCGGCGTAACCCCGTTTAAATCGGCCGGCATGGCCAAATACATGAAAAATCGGGTTCCCGGGATAGAAGTGCCGGACGAGTTGGTGAAAAGAATGGCAGATACGCCCAAAGAAAAACAACCCGAGGAAGGGGTTAAAATCTGCATCGAGCAGATTCAGCACCTTAAAGAAGTGGAAGGGGTTCATGGGTTTCACGTTATGGCGATTGAATGGGAAGAAATGGTTCCCGAGATTGTGGAAAAATCCGGCCTATATCCCAGGCCGAGCGTGGAATGATGCAATACCCAATAACTTCTAAAAAAAATAAAAAAATCCGGAATAAAAAAACTCCGGAATTACAGCAAAGGAGGTACGTTATGAGTGAGAAAAAGAGAATACTTGTGGTGGATGATGAGCCTGATTTCTGCGCTATTGTCCAGACCCAATTAGAGAAAGAGGGCTTCGAAGTCGAAATAGCTTACAGCGGCATCGAAGGTCTGGAAAAGGTACATGCCAATCCGCCGGACGCCATTGTTCTGGATATCATGATGCCCGAAATGGACGGATACGAGGTATGCAAGAAGCTAAAAGGGGATGAGAAATGTGTTGACATCCCTGTGGTTCTGCTGACTGCTGTTGCATCCCATGTGACATCAACCCGCTATACCCACCGGGACGGTATGAGCACCGAGGCGGATGACTATATTGCCAAACCGGCGTCAGC
>JASFLX010000127.1:0-8414 GCA_050117895.1 Desulfobacterales bacterium
GGTGTTCCGGATGACGGCCTTTGTTATCTGATCGAAAATAACGATCAACCCGGCGATGGCGGCAAGCTTTAAGTATTTATTATGTTTAACGTATGATCCGCCTGGAGAGAAAAGACTCGAAGTCACCTTATGTTATTCCTTTAATCTTCAATTTCTTGAGCGCATCCTGACACCGGCTGCAAATGGTTGGATGTTCTGAGCTTGCTCCAATAGAATGGTCGTATATCCAACACCGTTCGCACTTTTCACCTGTTGCAGGTTCAACCAGAATCGACAGGTTGTCGATATCCTGGCTCTCAAAAGCGCCGGCAGGTTTGCCGCCATTTAGCAAATAAGTGCCGGAAACAATAAATATGGTCCTCAATTCATTTTCATAAGGGTATAGGTTATCATACAGGTCATTATCTGCGTAAATCGTAACAAAGGCATCCAGAGAATGACCGATACGTTTTTTAGCTCTAGCCTCCTCAAGGGCCTTTGTGACATCGTTGCGCACCTTAAGGATTCGTTTCCACTTTTCCGCCAGTTTTTCATCCTTCCATGCTTCATTGACTGCAGGAAGAGACGTCAGGTGAACACTCGACGCACTTTCTTTTCTTCCGGGCATGAAGCTCCATATCTCTTCAGAGGTAAAAGCGAGTATCGGTGCCATGAGCCTTGCCATGGTATCCAGCAAAATGTGAATAACGGTCTGTGCGCTTCTTCTTCCTGCTGATTCAGGGGGAGATGTGTATAGCCTGTCCTTTAAAATATCCAGGTAGAACGCCGAAAGATCCACGATACAGTAGTTGTAAAGTGCATGGTAGATAATATGAAATTCATAGGTATCATAGGCTCTCAGTGTTCGTTCAACCACTTCTTGAAGCCGGTACAGGGCAAACCTGTCGATTTCCGGCATGGAATCATAGGCGACGGTATCTTTTTCAGGATCAAAGTCATATAGATTGCCCAGCATAAATCGACTCGTATTTCTGATTCTTCGGTAGGCATCGCTCAACTGTTTCAAGATGTTTTCAGAAATACGAATGTCATCCCGGTAATCAGATGCCGAGACCCAAAGACGGAGAATCTCCGCCCCGTGCTTTTTGATTACCTCATCCGGAGCGACCACATTCCCCAAAGACTTGGACATCTTTTTGCCTTGTGCATCAACGACGAACCCATGGGTCAATACCGATTCAAAGGGCGCCGCCTCCCGTGTACCCACAGCCGTAAGGAGCGAGCTGTGAAACCATCCCCTGTGTTGATCGCTCCCCTCAAGGTAAAGATCGGCGGGCCATTTCAGGCTGGAGCGCTTTTCAAGTACCGCAGCGTGGCTGACACCGGAATCAAACCATACATCCAGGATGTCATCTTCTTTAACAAATGTTGTATGACCGCACTGTTGGCAGACGGCATCTTCGGGGAGAAATTCTTTTGCATCTTTTTCAAACCAGATGTCGGCGCCATGCTCTTGAAATTTCGTATATACTCGATCTATTATTTCCGGGTTGATATATAAGGTCCCACACTTCTCACAATAAAAAATCGCTATGGGCACTCCCCAAGCCCGCTGCCTGGATACGCACCAGTCCGGTCTGTTTTCGATCATTCCATAGATTCTTTCCCTTCCCCAGTGCGGTATCCATGTGACCCTATCGATCTCTTCAAGAGATTTTTTCCTTAAGCCGGTTTTGTCCATGGAAATAAACCACTGAGGGGTAGCTCTGAAAATCACGGGCTTTTTACATCGCCAGCAGTGGGGATAAGAATGTTCCATTGTTTCCTGAGCAATAAGGAGGTCATTTTCCCGCAGCCTGGCAATGATATCCGTATTGGCCTTGAAAACGAATTGACCGCTGAAGAAATCGTCTTCTTCTGTAAAACATCCCCTGTCATCTACAGGGGAATACACATCTAAATCGTACAAAAGGCCCACATCATAGTCTTCACGTCCATGGCCGGGAGCGGTGTGAACACAACCGGTGCCGGCATCCAGGGTGACATGAGAACCCAGAATAATTATGGACTTGCGATGATATAATGGATGCAGACACTCTTTTCGCTCAAGACGGTCCGCCTGAATTTCGGCAATTATGGAAAAATCTGAAACACCAAAAGTTTCCATACAGTTTTCCACAAGTTCCTTTGCCAAAATCAGCACATCACCATTTTTTGTATCCACTGCGGAATAAATAATATCCGGGTGAAGCGCTACGGCAAGGTTTGCCGGAAGGGTCCACGGTGTTGTTGTCCATATGACGACATAAGCCTTTTTATCACCAAGGTCGGGAATCTCGGCGCTCAAATCGTCTTTTACGGGGAATTTAACGAAAATCGACGGTGATGATTCATCATGATATTCTATCTCAGCCTCAGCAAGAGCCGTTTTGCAGCTACAGCACCAGTAGATCGGTTTTTTGCTTCTAAACAGGCTCCCTTGAGATGCAAATTTACCGCATTCCCGAGCGATGGTGGCTTCATATTCGTAGTTCATGGTCAAATAGGGATTCTCCCATTCGCCCATGACACCCAGGCGCTTGAATTCTTCACGTTGAATATCGATATATTTTTCAGCATACGCCCGGCATGATTTTCTAATCTCTGCCTGAGACATTTCCAATTTCTTGGATCCCAGCTCTTTTTCAACATTGTGTTCCACCGGAAGCCCGTGACAATCCCATCCAGGTACGTAAACGGCGTCATAACCAACCATTTGTCGAGAACGAACAATAATATCCTTCAAAATCTTGTTAAGTGCCGTACCGATATGAATATGCCCGTTTGCGTAAGGAGGGCCGTCGTGCAGTATATACTTTTCACGGCCTTTGGAAGCCTGTCTGATCTTTTCGTATAAACGGATCTCATCCCACAGACGCAGTTGTTCGGGTTCACGCCTGGCAAGACTGGCTTTCATGGGAAATTTTGTACTGGGAAGGTTGAGCGTCTTTTTATAGTCCATACATCCTCCAAATTCGGATTATCCTAAGGCTGAAATTCAAGGCCCTATATCTCCGTAAAACTCAGCGCGTTCAGAATTTAGATTTTAAAAAATGAAAAGTACTTTCAAAACCGCTTTCTGTCAAGAAAATAGACGTAACCTAATTCTGGATACTTGGGATTAATTTTGGGTGTTTTTTTTTAATGTTATTCACCAAAAAGCCCGAACAATATCTTGTTCGGGCCTATTGATGGTCATCGAAACGTCTGTGTTTTAAACAAAATATAGAACCGGTACTAATATACTCCGAGATCTTTCAGGACTTTATTGATACCCAGTTTCTCGACTTTCAATCTTAAGAACTCGGCAATAGTCGGTTGATACGCTTTTACTTTAAGATACATATTGGCTTCCGAGGGGGTTTTGCTTCCTTTCTTATTGTTACACGATTTACAGGAAGATACGCAGTTTTCGAAATCTGTTTTACCTCCCCTCGATTTCGGAATAATATGGTCAATTGTCAATTTTCTTTTTACACTGCCGCAATATGCACATTTAAATCCGTCCCGGATAAGAACGTTCTTTTTGCTGAAAGGAACCCTGTTGATGTAGAGTGTTCTGATAAGTTTTATCAGTCTCAATACTGCAGGAACTTTAACGGCAAGCCCTTCAGCGGTTCTGATTAATCTTTCGGAATGCCTTAAAACCTGCACCTTACCCTTTGTGATCAAGCAGATTGCCCTTTTCCAGTTTACAACATTCAGAAAAGTATAGTCGGCATTCAGCAAAACACATTGATCCATATTTTTATCCCCTGTTCAATTATTCAAAAGCCCTATATACTATCTTTTAAAACAAATCAATACCTCTTTAAAATTTGAATGTTATTTATTTTTCAGTTTTCCAACAGGCAATATGTAAAGCGGCTCCTCATCGGCCTCGCAATTTAATATTTTTTTCACTTTATCGTCACGAAAAGCGCCGATGGGAACCGTTCCAAGACCTAAGGAAACCGCCTGTAAACAAATATTCTGGGCGGAATGTCCCACCTCCATATGCACATATCTTATTCCCCGTTGTCCATATTTAACGGCAGTCCGCTGGTAAACCGCGCAAAACAATATAACGACTGGTGCATTTTTTACGGTACTCTGATTCAATGCCGCCCGGCACAGGTCTGTTCTTTTTTCTCCCCCAACAATTTTCGACAACTCATGAGATCCGGGTTTGTATTTATAAATCCCTGCGTCAAGACCTGTCACTTTTGCGGCGACAATAAATATCTCAAGCGGGTAAAGTGCTCCGGCGGAAGGCGCGGTTCTGAAACCTCTGCGATGCGTAACGCCCTGGGCCGCCCACAAGAGTTGTGAAACCTCAGCAAGCGTTACCGGTTCATACGAGAACGTTCTGATAGATCTTCTTTCTAACAAGGCACTTTCAACCGACGACCGGCTGTCATATTGAGGCTGAGGGAGTTGTATTGTTTCCGGAAATTTTATGCCATTCATGCATTCACCGATTTTTACAGGAAACATTATTATTAAAACCGGAATCAAACCATTCATTAATAATCTATTTATTCGTATTATTTTCATTGTCTTTTTAACTTTTTTCAAGAAAAATTTATTCAGATTTTATATAAAATTCTTTGGGATTAAACTCGGATACCCCACCATAATTATAATTCACCATAATGGTACGAATTTCTGTGCACAAATCGCATTTGTTGATATATCCCGACCGGGCCGGCGTATATGCGAACGCTTGGTGTGCAAGATCATACAGACCTTTAATGCCCGAGGCAAAAAGGGTTGTAATAACCGGATATTTATTTTCGGCAAGGGGTTTTCCCAAATCCTGAGTTAAGATAGAAAGGCCGGAACAAAGGCCGGGAATATAGTTGCCGAAAAGATCCACATGAAAATGGGATGTATCGGACAACTCACGCGCACATCCACCTGAACTTTCGTCTATAATCTGTTGTGGGGATTTGTTGCCAAGAACCGGCCGGAAGGTGTCCAGAGCCCGTCCTCCCATATGAATCCAATACCTTTGGAGCACACTCAAAAGATAATCTTTTCCGAATTTATCTTCATACTCCTTTAAAGAATGCGTTTTAAGGTCATTAAATTCATCCAGATCCTTAATAAAGCCATTGATCCATGGGAATACATGTATACCGGTCTTCCTGCAGGATTCGATCACCCCTTTTACCTTGAAAAACGGGATGTGCTCATTATGAAAAGGGCTTATGGATACTAGTAAAGTTTTGAGCCCTTTTTCTCGAAGATTAAACAAAATTCTTTTGGCAGAATCAAAATCTTTAAACCAGGACGAGTTGGTTTCCACGTACTCAATAGACACCCCCACACGGCTGGCAACCTCCAGAATTTCCCCTAAATTATTCGGCCTGAGCAAGGGCTCCCCTCCCCCGATATGCACGGCTCTGCATCCCAAGGATCGAACCAAACGCAGATGGTCTTCGGCAGTTGCGGGATCCATGTATCTTTTTTCCCAATGGGGACCGCAGTTGTACAGGCAATGCCGGCAGCTCGAGGTACAGAAATAATTCGTGATAATTCCGCCTGAAAAGAGCCTTTTTATTTGGAATTGCGCCATATACCGTTACTTCTGTATATATTTTAATTTATTTGTCTTATTTTTCATCCCAAACTCTATTGCTTCGAGAAATCTTTTCCGGGTCAACTCCCAGGTTTTGGTTTTAAAAACGAATTTTCAACTCGACCCAGCATCCGGCCAAACATCTCAAAGGGAATGCTAAATTACAATTCATCTCGATAGGATCGGCGGGATTAAAATATCATAGGGTAGCCGGGAACTCAATCATTTTAATCCCTTAAAACTAATCAAAGTGTGAGCGTGCTTTTTTGATCGCCTCGTTCAGAGATTGCCAGGCCCTGTTCACTCCTTCTTTAATATCCCTCCATTCTTCTTCGCTGGGGTCATCGATTTGATCCAACTTCTGCCTCATTTTTTCTCGCCGTTCCTGGAAGGTTTTTAATTTTTCCTCAAATTTTTTCTTTACTTCTATTTTGACATGTTGTGCTCGTGGAATATTTGCAAAAGAATTTAATTTTTCAAATAATAATGGCGTATCTTATAAGTTTTTATAACCTCCGGCTAATTATTGAATATTTAAAACCTTGACAGGTCAAAAACCATGATTATAAATATAGTTAACCCGTCACAGATTCTCTGTAATGAATAGATTTAATTGAATATTATCAATTTTTTTTCTTTAATGGCTCTTTTTATTGTGGACGTTAAAATGAAAAGATATTTATGGAAAAATGTTTATTGTGGAGAACTATACAGATTAAGCCAAAAATCTTTATATATTCAGCCAATTTTAAATAGTTCTTCAGATAGAGTTTTTAAATGTGTTAAAAGCTGTTCAAAACGAACACTTTTTAACGGCGGATTTAAAATCTACCTTCCAGACCATCCTGTACCCCAGTGACGCGAACAAGCTATACTCAGGCCTTAAAAGAACCATCTTTTTTTTAAAATAATGGCATATGGAAAGATCATCATCAAAACAGCACAACAATTTGCTTTGTTTAAATAAATGATTTCGAAATTAATTTTTTGGATTGAATTGTGTATCAGGCACTATAGAAAAATAAGTTTGATAGGAGGAAAAACCAATGAAACTCAAGCCGTTAAACGATAGAGTGATTGTTACCCGAATGGAAGAGGAACAAAAAACCGCCGGAGGAATCATCATACCGGATACAGCCAAGGAAAAACCGCAGGAAGGAAAAATTGTGGCTGTAGGGCCCGGCAAGATGGATGATAAGGGCAAACAACGGATTCCGTTGGAAGTCAAAAAAGGGGATCGAATCCTTTTTTCCAAGTATGCCGGAACCGAAATCAAAATCGATGGAGTAGAGCATATTTTCATGAAAGAAGACGACATTTTAGCTGTAATAGATTAAGCCAAGGAGGTGAGACCAATGCCTGCAAAGATGATTTCATATAATACAAAGGCCAGGGAACACCTAATTAAGGGGGTAAATACCCTGGCAGATGCTGTGAAAGTAACCCTGGGCCCCAGAGGCAATAACGTTGTTTTGGAAAAATCTTGGGGGTCTCCCACGGTTACAAAAGATGGCGTAACGGTCGCCAAAGAGATTGAGCTGGAAGACAAATTCGAGAATATGGGCGCTCAAATGGTCAAGGAAGTCGCTAGTAAGACCAGTGATGTAGCCGGTGACGGCACAACTACCGCAACTTTACTGGCTCAAGCCATTTACAACGAGGGCCAAAAGCTTGTGGCGGCAGGGTCAAATCCCATGGCCCTTAAACGCGGAATCGACAAGGGCGTTGCAGCTATTGTGGACGAATTGAAACAATTGTCCAAACCCATTAAGGATAAAATCGAAATCACACAGGTGGGCACTATCTCCGCCAACAATGATGAAATGATCGGGGAATTGATCTCCGAAGCCATGGATAAGGTCGGGAAAGAAGGCGTGATAACCGTAGAAGAAGCAAAAAGCATGGAGACTTCTTTAGAGATTGTAGAGGGAATGCAATTTGATCGAGGATATCTTTCACCTTATTTTGTCACTGACTCCGAGAAAATGGAAGTATCTCTGGAAGACCCCTACATATTGCTCCATGAAAAAAAGATCACTAATATGAAAGACCTTGTGCCTCTTCTGGAAGAAATTGCCAAAACAGGCAAGTCTCTTTTGATTGTCGCCGAAGATGTTGAGGGCGAAGCACTGGCAACACTGATCGTTAATAAACTCCGTGGCACTTTGACTTGCGCGGCAGTAAAAGCGCCTGGTTTCGGCGATCGTCGCAAGGCAATGCTCGAGGATATCGCCATTCTTTGCGGCGGCCAAGTGGTATCAGAAGATCTGGGCATCAAAGTCGAAAATATATCAATAAATGATCTCGGAAGATGTAAAAATATTAAAATCGACAAGGATAACACGACCATCGTTGACGGGGCCGGAAGCAGAAAAGATTTAGAAGGTCGAATGCGTCAGATCCGTGCCCAGATCGAAGATACCACGTCGGACTATGACAGGGAAAAACTTCAAGAACGCCTTGCTAAACTTGTTGGCGGCGTATCCGTCATCAACATCGGTGCAGCTACAGAGACAGAAATGAAGGAAAAGAAGGCACGCGTTGAAGATGCGTTGAATGCCACCCGCGCAGCCGTGGAGGAAGGGATTGTTGCCGGCGGCGGGGTCGCGCTGGTCAGGTGCATAGGAGCGCTGGATAAAATCGATGTTGTCGGGGAAGAACAAAACGGAATTTCAATATTGAAGCGTGCGCTTGAAATTCCGCTTCGGCAAATTGCTGAAAACGCAGGATATGAAGGCTCGATAGTGGTCAATAAGGTTTTGGAGGGTAAAGATGACTTTGGTTTCAATGCCGCGACGGAAAAGTACGAAAATCTTCTTTCGGCCGGTGTTATCGATCCAACCAAAGTGGTCCGGTTTGCCCTTCAGAACGC
>JASFLX010000128.1:0-8333 GCA_050117895.1 Desulfobacterales bacterium
CAAGGTCAAGGAAATCAAGGAATTACGCGGAGGCGTACACGTAGTACGCCGCACAAGTGATTCCGCAGATTGACGCAGAGATTGCGGAAAAGGGCCATTTCTGGATGGAAACGAACTAACTTATCATTGATAAAATAAGACAGAAATGTTATTTATTTTTTAAAATTTTTAAAGAGTTACTGAATTAAGACCGAATAAGCTATCATGGATCACCTCAATAAATTCTGGTATATGAATTGCTGAAATTGAGCTATGGTATAAAAAAGGAAGATGGACATGCCGGATATTCTGGCCCTAAAATCGAAGATTATCAATTTTATTGAAAACGACATCTGGAAAATTCGATCAAAAGACTATTCCCGCTCGAAGTTTTTTTTCATCAGGAAACTTCGGATTCTCATTTTAGCCGTTCGCGGATTTTTTGAAGATAATTGCATCTTGCGTGCGTCGGCCCTTACCTTTTATTCTTTGCTATCCATTGTTCCCGTCGTGGCCATGGCTTTCGGGATTGCCAAAGGTTTTGGTTTTCAAAAATTACTTGAGCAACAACTGTATGAAAGATTCCCGGGTCAGGAAGAAGTGATGACACAAATTGTTCATTACGCACATTCACTTTTGGAGAATACCAAAGGAGGGATGATCGCGGGTATCGGTGTGGCGTTTCTTATCTGGTCAGTTGTTAAATTATTAGGAAATATCGAACGCTCATTCAATGCCATATGGAAGATAGACAACCTCCGAACATTCGGGAGAAAATTCAGTGACTATCTTTCCATTATCATTATCTCGCCGATCTTGGTCATTCTTTCCAGCAGCATAACGGTGTTCATATCGACCCAGCTTACACTGATCACCGAAAAAATTGCTCTACTGGGAATTTTTAACCCATTTATATTTTTTATTTTGAAATTATTCCCGTATGGTTTGGTTTGGATATTATTCATATTTACATATGTTGTCATGCCCAATACCCGGGTTAATTTTAGCTCCGGATTTGTCGCCGGCGTGATCGCCGGAACGATTTTTCAGTTTGTCCAATGGGCATATATTTTCTTCCAGGTGGGGGTAGCGAGATATAATGCCATATACGGAAGTTTTGCCGCACTTCCTATGTTTCTGATATGGTTACAGCTGAGTTGGTTTATCGTGCTTTTTGGAGCAGAAATCTCTTTTTCATACCAACATGTTGATACGTATGAATTTGAACCGGATTGTCGAAATATCAGTCAGATGTTCAAGAAATTGATTTCTTTGCAAATTGCTCACTTCGTCATAACGGCTTTTTCCAGAGGAGAAAAAGCCCCAACAGTCTCGAAAATCACCCAAGCCCTGGAAATTCCTATTTGTCTGGTACAGAAAATAATCGATGAATTGGTAAGAGCGGGCATCTTTTCCTATGCTGAAACTAAAGAAAATAACGAACGATTCTATCAACCGGCCCGTGATATAAATGGTATGACTATAAAATCAATTATTGAAGCTTTGGATCGAATCGGGGTGGATAATATCCCGGTTGCACAGACTTCCGAATTAGAGGTTTTATCGGAAACGCTGCAATCGTTCAACGATGTCATTGAAGGATCACCGTCTAACCGACTTTTAAAAGATATTTAGATTCCTATTCAAATTCTTCCGAAAGCAAGATCGCTTCGGCCACAAGGCGCAGGGATTTTCGCGAGTCCATACTCTTTTTTTGGATCCATCGAAATGCGTCATTCCCATTCATTTTGCGCCGTCGCATGAGAACCTCTTTGGCACGCTCTACAAGCTTACGAGTCTCGAGTTCTTCCTGGATCACCTTGGTTTTTACCATCAATTCCGTGTTAATTATGGCCGCCGCTGCCTGGTTGGCTACCGTGGTAATCAGGTTTAACTCGGTTTCGGAAAATTCATGGGGTTTGGCCGTAAAACAGTTAAGCACCCCGATCACTTTTTCATCCTTAATTTGAAGGGGCACGCTAACCATTGATGCCAGTCCGAGTTTTTTGGCCATATCTTTTTCCTTAAACCGGGGTTCTTTCAATACATTTTTAATAATTAGCGGACGCTTATGCGTCGCTACAAGTCCAACCACACCTTCCTCCATATTCAGAGAACGGTCTTTTACATAATCCGGGTCGATGGACTGTGTGGCCTTGAGCCGGATTTTTTTAGGCGTTGTGGTGTCATCAATGAGCCATAGAGAGCAAATCTCGACGCCGGTCACTTTAGCCGTAACCATCACAATCAGCTTGAGAATATCTTCCAGATAAAGATCCGACGTGATGGCCCGACTAATGTCCATAAGGGCTTTAATGTGCTTGTCGTAAATTTCAGGCGTGATTTTTTCCATAATAAAATCGTATGACGATTTTATGAAACGCGGTTACACCGCTCAACAATGTCTTGAAGGAACCGTGGCTTTTTGAGTCTTTGCGGCAAACAAAGTCGTTAATTTAATGTCTCGGAAATTCTACATTTTTTTGAAATTAAGGGTTTTTTAATAGCTCCTGGTTTATGCCACCAAACCCACCATTCCATTACTCCATCATTCCATTATTCCAATTGGGGCGAAGAGCCCCTAAATTCATTGTTAAATAGCATAAAACCATATTCCATGACAATTAAACTTTAAAAAAATATTGACATTTTTTGCCTTAATATGTTATGAGTAGTATAGCTACTCATAAAGGAGTTAAAATTGGAAAATCTATTCACAGGCCTTATTTCGTCAAAAACACGTATTAAATTACTGATCCGCTTTTTCTTTAACCCGAAGACCCGCTCGTACTTGCGGGAACTGGCCAAAGAATTCGATGTGTCAACCAATTCGGTGCGGGAAGAACTCAATCAGCTGACGAGAACCGGACTCCTCACCTCTCAAAAAAGCGGAAGGCAGGTTTTTTACAAGGCAAATCAAGAGCATCCATTGTTTACGGAGCTCAAATCCATGGTGGGTAAAGTCATGGGCATTGACCAGGTTGTCGATGGCATCATCACACGGCTCGGCGATCTTGACCGCGCATACCTGCTGGATGACTATGCTGAAGGTAAAGATACCGGCATTATCGACCTTTTGCTGGTTGGAGATATTGATCAATATCACCTCAACGATCTGAGCAGAAAAACTGAACGATATATCAAACGAAAAATTCGTTCCCTGGTCCTGAGCCGGGATGAATACAAAGAATTCGAACCCAAATTAAAAGATTGTCCCAACATTCTAATCTGGGAGGCACAAAAAGAATAAATTTTTTGTCTTTTATTTGCGTTGGTTTTTAGAAATATAACTAAATATATTAATCGGTTAAAAATATATTGACAACATAACTGAAGCGGCGGAGCTATAGATTTTCCTCATCTTGATACCCGACTTGGAAACCGTGCTTCAAAAACCGGAGAATAAAAATATGGCTGACAAAAACAGAAAGAAAGTTGCATCCATAGCCGTTATCGGATCTGGATATTGGGGTAAGAATCTTGTGCGCAATTTTCACCAACTGGGTGTTTTAAAACTCATATGCGATAAGAACGAGAAAATCGTCAATCAGTTCAAAAAACAATACCCTGATGTTGAAACCTGTTTAGATTTAGAAGATGTGTTTCGTCATCAAGATATCAACGCCGTGGTTGTCGCCACACCGGCCGAATCCCATTTTGACTTAGTGAATAGAGCGCTCTCAGCGGGAAGGCATGTTTTTGTGGAAAAGCCTCTGGCATTGACCGAGACGGAAGGTCGGCAATTGGTAAAACTGGCCGAACAAAATGAATTGATTTTGATGGTCGGACACATCCTTCAATACCATCCGGCTGTAATGAAATTAAAAGACCTCATCAATTCCGGTGAGCTGGGCAAAATCCAGTACCTTTATTCGAATCGTCTGAATATCGGTAAGATCAGGAATGAAGAAAATATCCTGTGGAGTTTTGCGCCGCATGACATTTCCGTGATCCTGATGTTGCTCGGGGAAATGCCTGAAGCTGTCTATGCAACCGGTGGTAGCTACCTGCAGCGACAAATTCCCGATACCACGTTGACAACAATGGAATTCCCGAGCGGTGTCAAGGCTCACATTTTTGTTTCCTGGCTGCATCCATACAAAGAACAGAAACTTGTGGTGGTGGGCGATAAAAAAATGGCTGTTTTTGATGATGTGAGCGAGGAAAAATTGCTGCTCTACCCCCACAAAATCGATTGGTTGGATCGCATTCCTGTTGCATCGAAAAAAGATGCAGAAGTGGTTCCCGTTATTATGGAAGAACCCCTAAGAGCGGAGTGCCGGCACTTTTTGGAATGTCTCGAAAACAAACAACAGCCCAGAACTGATGGTCAAGAAGGCCTGCGAGTATTGAAAATTCTTCAGGAATCGCAGACATCACTGGACGACAACGGAAGTAATATTCAAATGGGTTCATATTCAAAGAAAGCATTGGAAACCGCCCCATCGGCAGGTGATGATTCGGTTGCAAAAGACGGGTTTGTTCATGAGTCTGCATACCTTGATACCGGCGTGGAAATTGGTGAAAGCACGAAAATCTGGCATTTCTCCCACATACTTTCGGGTTCGCGTATCGGCAAGAACTGCAATATCGGCCAGAATGTGGTTATCGGCCCCGATGTAATTATCGGAAATGGATGCAAAGTCCAGAATAATGTATCCATATACAAAGGTGTCACCCTGGAAGATTATGTTTTTTGCGGCCCCTCCATGGTGTTTACCAATGTTTACAATCCCCGGGCAGAAATACCCCGGATGGATGAAATGCGGCAAACCTTAGTCAAGCGCGGGGTTACCATAGGCGCCAACGCGACCATCATTTGCGGCAATACCATCGGCAGATATGCCTTTATCGGCGCCGGTGCTGTGATTACCACGGATGTTAACGATTACGCCCTGATGGTCGGCAACCCGGCAAGACAAATCGGCTGGGTATGCCGGTGCGGAGAGCGGCTTCCGGAACGGCTTGAATGCGAATCCTGTAGCAGAACATATCGGATGGTCGGACAAGAGATCCGGGAGAAAGGAACAGTATTTTGAACAATATCAATTCTGTAAATGCTCTTGGAGCGTGTAACGGCTGGAAGATCTACCAGAAAACCATTATTTTAAAATCTAAAACCAAGGCGGGAATACCGGTTGAGAAATCAAACGATTGGAAAAATTTCGTTTTTTGAACACCTCATGCAGAGTCGTTTTCTGAAGAGTGTCGCGATATTGGCGAGCGGAACCGCTCTGGCGCAGGCCATACCCATACTTGCAAGCCCAGTTTTAACCCGACTCTACACTCCTGAAAACTTCGGCGTACTGGCTCTATTTATGGCAATTGTTTCATCCATTTCACCTGCTGTTTGCGGTAAATATGAGGTTGCGATGGTGTTGCCGCGAAGCAATCGGCAAGGAATGGAACTACTTGGAATTACCCTGTGGATTGCCTTTGGTTTGTCTCTGTTATTTCTTTTTGTCGTCATATTCTTTTCCAAGTTCCTTCTTTCGCTCCTAAACGCACAAAACCTAAGCACATGGATCTATCTTACGCCGATATTTTTGTTATTGACCGGCGCGATGACCGCAATGACTTACTTTGCCAATCGACAGCAGGATTATGGTAACATGGCCAGATCCAAATTGGTTAGAGCATTTGTTGTTGCGTTGGTCAGCATTGGTCTCGGTATTTTAGGTTTTGGTTCGTCCGGCTTAATCTTTGGTGTAATTTCGGGGCTAATCCTCGCCGTTGGTTATCTGTTTTTTTTGTACCGCGAGCAACTGACACAAGGCTTTTTACGATGGAATCAAGACAAAAGTAACCTGTTGAAACAGTACAAAGATTATCCAATATACAATGCCAGTAGCGGACTTCTGAATGGGATTACAATGGCAATGCCCGTATTTTTCCTTACCCATTATTTTAATGAAAGTATCGTAGGATATTTTGCTCTGGTCGTAAGAGTCGCCGATGCACCGCTATCGTTTATATCTCCATCAGTTTCACAGGTGAATTTAAAAACAGTCGTTGATCTCGTGAACAACGGCCAAAGTGATAGCGTGTGTTCTTATTTGTTAAAACTAGTTGTAAGCCTATTGGCAGTTATATTTTTGCCGGCGTTGGTATTGGGTATTTATGCGCCGGATATATTTATTTTTTTGTTCGGGAATGAGTGGTCACCGGCGGGTGTTTATATGCAAATTTTAATTCCTGCTTTTGTTGTTAGATTCTTAGTGGTATCAATCAGTAGTACATTTGGTGCGCTCAGTAAGAATACTTTCGCATTTGCGAAAAGAGTATTCTCGTTTGTGTTGGGAGTCGTGATTTATTTTTTTATTGGGCGGAGTATTGCTGACCCGGTTTACTTTATGATAATGATTTCTCTACATATTATTATAACAGAGTTGGTTGGTGTGGCTCTGATACTGACTGCTGCAAAAAGTGTCAAGGTATAAAAGATAAAATCAAAGATAATTTTTTCATAATTTATAATAATTAGGTGTTGGCAATGATTATTGCTATTGGTAACTCTCCAAGTTCAGGAAGTACTTTTCTCGCAGATATATTGGACAGCCTTCCTTTCGCTGTTTGCGGAGTTGAGATCAATTTGTTCTCCGTGAAAGACTATTTCTCAAATTTTAATCATATCAAATATAAAAAAGAAGCAAGTTCTCCATCGCCGCTAATCTATCAAACACGCCAGAGATTTTTGAGAGAAAGATTGTGTGCTTATGGAATAGAAAAAAGTCTGTTGGATATTATCTTAAAAAATGTAAAAACTTTTGAAGATTTTTGTATGGAACTTTTTTCGACATTCTCAAATATTCGAGGAAAGGAGTGTTCGATATTTTTCGAAAAAACACCTCAAAACATTCATTGTGCAAAAGAGTTTCTAGAGACTTTTCCGAACAGTTATTTTCTGCACATTGTCAGAAACCCCTTATTTGTTTATAAGTCTTTGATAAAAAGAAATATGCCCAATTATATTGCCAGAAATACTTGGATAGTCGATGTATCCGCAGCATATTCTATGGAACAACATCCAAGATTCATAACCATCAGATATGAAGATTTAGTAAAAAACCCATTTGATGTGGTCGCTAATTTTATCAAGGAGATTGGATTTAATGTCAATAGAGATGAGTTAAAAAAATTATATTTTGAAAATAAATACAGACAAACTGTTTCAAGAAAAATAAAAAGTTGGTCAATTAATAAATATGGGAGTATGGGTGATGCCAATAAAAAAAAAATTACTGCAAAAGAAATAAAAAATCTTCAAATTATGTCTAAGTCAAAAATTTCAAAAAAATATGCTTCATTATTTGGCATCAATCCGGTTTCATTCTCAAAACTTGTTAATTTTTATGGTTATAACTTAGATGATTTATTGTTTGATCAGCATACACAAGGCACAAATAATTCAGATTTTAAATCTCAAAAGATACTTTTTAAAAAATTTTTACTGGATTTTTTGCATTGTGATGCCTCTATAAATTCACTCTTTTCGTATCTAAAGCCGGTAGAGACATGTGTGGAATAGCAGGAATTCTAGCGTTTAATAATTATAAGTTGCCATTTGAAAACATTCAGTATATGACCAAAGCAATGTCACGTCGTGGACCGGATGACGAAGGTTTTGCATTTTTTCACGGTTCCATATCAGAAGTTGAAATTTTTGGCGGCCATGCGACTCCGGAACCCGTTTTGAATTCCAACTTCAGATTTGCTCCCCCAAAAAGACTTCACGGACAAGTCCCAAAAAACACTCATCTTGCACTGGGCCACAGGCGCCTGTCCATTCTGGATCTCTCACCGGCAGGGCATCAACCCATGTGCACAGAAGACGGTCGTTACTGGATCGTGCACAATGGAGAAATTTATAATTATAACGAAATAAGAAAAGAACTTGAATCTGCCGGAGAGTATTTTTTTAGTGATACTGACACAGAAGTGATTTTAAAAGCATATCGTTTGTGGGGCGCTGAATGTCTTCATAAGTTCAATGGAATGTGGGCGTTTGCCATATGGGATTGTAAAAAAAAGCAACTCTTCTGCTCAAGAGACCGGGTGGGTATCAAACCATTTTATTATTATCAGACCGATAAATTTATTATTTTTGCTTCTGATATAAAAACACTCATTGCCTCAACAATATATAAACCCGAACCTGACTGGGAAGGCGTTTATCACGCAATGAGTTTTCAGTGTGCACCAAGGCCTATGACCTGTTTCTTAGGGGTAAAAGCATTAGAACAAGCTCACTGGATGACTATAGATCTGCGCAGCCAGATCAGGAAGCAGCGCTTTTGGCAAATATCTTTGGGAGAAATTGACTATTCTAAAAGCGAAATAGAATGGATAAGAGC
>JASFLX010000129.1:0-8318 GCA_050117895.1 Desulfobacterales bacterium
ATCTTGATAACGATGGGAAGATAGACCAGGTCGCCTGTTTTGACGCCGGGGGTAAAATATCAAGGCTTGAAATAGACGGTAACCAAGACGGTATCATGGACCGATTCCAATTTTACACGGATGAAACACTGATTAGAATTGAAAGAGATACGGATTTTAACCAACAGATGGACTGTTTTGATTATTTTGAGGAGGGAAAAAGGGTCCGGCAGGAAAGGATTAACGCCGCCCAAAAAGTGTATCAAACGACCTGGTTTGATAAAAACCAAACCCCCCGTTTGATGAAAAAGGATTCTTCAGAGGACGGCAAATTCGACACCGTTTATTATTTCAACAAAGGGGCGATTTCCTCTTCCACCCGGGATACGGACGCCGACGGACGTGTGAACATATGGCAGAAGTATACTAATAATAAACCGGTTGAACGAAAGGAGGACGCAGATGGTGACGGCCGTCTTGAAAGAATCGTCTTATATGACGCACAAGGGTTTCCTGAAAAAAGTCATCACGACCTTGATCAGAATGGAGAAATGGAGACCTTTCGATGTTATCAGCAGGGTGAAATTGTAAGGCAGCAAAAAGATGCGGACTTTGATGGAAGAATTGATTCCGTCACCGTTTTTAAGGATGCCCTGCCCGTGGACCAGAAAAAAGATACTAATCTGGACGGCAAGTTTGATGTTTTTACAATTTTTAAAAATGGAATAAAACATCTTCAAACTCAGGATCAGAACAGTGACGGGAATGCGGACGTCAAGATTTTTTTCAATGCCAAAGAGGAAAAGGAAAGGGTTGAAAGCGACACAAACCATAACGGCAAAATCGATACCTGGCAGTTTTACCGGAACGGTCAAATCGCGAGGCTCGAAAAAGATGAAGACGGAAACCGCAAAATAGACGTTAAAGTCTTTTACAGAAACGGTTCTAAGGAAAAATTGATCAAAGACGGGGATCATGACCAATATTTTGAAACCACCCAGTGGTTTAACCGCCCCAACTGGCCCCTGGTGATGGAGCAGGATACAGATAGGAATGGAAAACCCGAGGCCCGGTTTTACTATAAAAACGGAGTGCTTCGGCTAAAAGAGGTGGATGAAAACGGGGATAACCGGCCGGATCTGAGAGAACATTACACTAAGAACGGTAAGCTGTTTAAAAGCGAGGAAGACAAGGGAAATACCGGGCGATTGAATATTGCGTGGTTTTACGATGATTCGGAAAATGTGATTCGAGCGGAAATGGACGGTGATTGCGACAACCAAGTTGATACCTGGTATTTCTATAGGCAGGGTCGTTTGATCTCTGTTGAAGAGGATACCAACAAAGACGGCAGACCGGATCTTTGGGAAGCGTACGATAAATCCGAAGCCCTGATCAAACGCCAAAAGGATCTGGATTTTGACGGAAAACCTGATGTTGAGAAACTGATAGGCAAGGAGTGTAGGGAGGAGTAATATGTTTGAGTTTTTATCAAAAGGCGGCGTGCTCGTCATTCCCATTCTGTTTTGTTCTGTGATGGCGTTGGCTATTTTTCTGGAACGGGTCGTTCGGTTTACCCGCATGAGAAACCGGGGCCGTGGTCTGGAAAAAAAGATCGTGGATAGATTGAAAAACAAACAAGACCAAAAAGCCCATGAGCTTGCAAAGAAAAGCAATTCGCCCATGGGACGGGTGCTCTCCCAGGCCCTGGAGGTCAAGGATCATGACAGGGAAACCCTTGAGACGGTCATTGTACATGCCTCGGAAGAAGAGGTGCGGGGTCTTTCCCGTTACCTCCAGGCCCTGGCCACCATCGGAAACATTACGCCCCTGTTGGGTCTGTTGGGCACGGTCATCGGCATGATCAAGGCCTTTATGGTCATCCAGGAAATGGGCGGCAAGGTGAATGCGGCGGTGCTGGCCGGCGGCATCTGGGAAGCGATGATGACCACGGCACTGGGCCTCTCGGTCGCTTTGCCCACCATGGTGGCCCATAGCTATCTCTTGTCCCGCGTGGATAAATACGAGGCATGGCTTCAAGACGGTTCTGTCACTTTTCTTAAGGCCATATCAAACATCAGAAACGGAGGTTAAGGAGCAGGTTATGCTGGTACACCGTAAAAAAAGGCCTCGATATCAGATTCAGGCACCGCTTACCGCACTTATCGATATTGTATTTCTCCTTTTGATCTATTTCCTCTTGACCACGAATTTTATGGTGGATGAGGGCATCAAGATCAAGCTGCCCCAGGCCAATGCCTCAAAGCCACAGACAGAGGAAACCATTACGGTTTATGTAGATCGAGACGGAAGATCGTATCTGAGCAACAGGGAGATCTCTACCGGCGAACTGTTTAAGACACTCAAAGAAATGATTGGCGACAGGAGAGATAAGCTGGTGGTTGTCCGGGCGGACAGAGGGGTCATCCTCAATAAGGCGGTCAAGGTTATGGATGTGGCAAAGGCCGCCGGCGCAGGCAGGCTATGTCTTGCCACAGAAAAGGACTTTTAATCAGGCAGGAAATCCGTGGCTGAAAAAAAAATAAAATCCAACCGTCTGCTTCAGGCCCTGATCTGCGTTTCCTTGGGCATTCATACGCTGGTATTCATACATGTTTCGGGAATATACCGATCTCACGCGGTGTCCTATATTGAATTGACGCTGCAGGATGTTTCAAAACCCTATGCCAGAAGCATCCCCAGGCCCAGAATGCGGCTCAAGAATCCAAAAGTTACAGAGGTGGAAAAGGTAAAAATTCAAAAACAGTATATTCCCAAACTGAACATTGAACCCGTGGATACTCGTTTTACAAATACGCTTATGGAAGACATCAGCACACCGGATATGCCCGGCACCGTGGGACTCAGTATCGCCGACTGGAACCCCGAGGGCGAAACACCCTTTGTAACATCCAACGACTATTACGAAATGATAAGGCTAAAAATAGAAAGCTGCAAAAGATATCCGGATTCTGCCCGGGCAAGACATATGGAAGGCCGGGCAAAAATCCGGTTCGTAATTACGCAGGACGGCCAGGTGTCCTCCGTGAAGATCGTCAAGGGAGCAAGGCATGGCTCATTGAACACGGCGGCAATGAATGCAGTAAAGTCTGCGGCCCCGTTTCCAAAGCCGCCGGTGAATCTTTTCAAAGGGCCCTTGCATGTGGAAATCACCATAGTGTTTGAACTAACGTAACGAATTTCAAATCCGCATTCCAAAGGATTTTGTTGCTGTTAAATGAATGGAAAAGGAATGTATCAATGAAATGGATTGGAATGATTATTATCTTGATTGGAATGCATATTCTGATTTTTCCCCCATCAGTATTTTCAGAAGATAAAAATGAGGACAAAAAGGTCCATTATGTAGGAGAAATTCAGGTCACCGCTCCCGGAACAGAGGATAACCTGAAAATTGATGTTCCCGTTTCCGAGTCTACCTATCAGGTAGGTGCGACGGCGGTAGACGTTTTGGATTCTCAGTCCGGTATGGATATCACCCGACAGAGTCTGGGAACCCCCAATAGTTCAATGGTCAAAATACGCGGGCTGGCCGAAGATCAGTACATCGTAAACATTGACGGCAGGCCCCTGAACGGCGCAGGCGTTCGCGGCGGCTATTATGTTGACTGGAGCATGCTGTCTCTTCAAGATGTGGAAACTATTGAAGTGACAAAGGGCGCTTATTTGGCCGAATATGGCAATACCTTGGGCGGTGTCATCAATATCGTCCCAAAAGAACCCACGGAAGAACTGGAAGCCACATTTGGTGTTGGGGTCAAAGAATATGATACTTACGACACTCAGTTTCTGATTTCAAAACGGAAGGGCCACTTGGGATTCGTGGCAGGGGGCGGTTACCGAGAAAGCGACGGCTATCTGCGCAATAATGACATGGAGAGAAAGGACGCTTCCATCTATCTGTCCTACTATTTTCCCGACCAGGGCAAGATCAAGTTGGGAATGCGGTTTAATGAGGGAGAATACGGAATGGTCGTTGAAAACAGCAAAAGTTCTCCCTATTACGATAACGACTATCCGGAAAGTGAAGGAGACCGGCTCGTTGGACCTGGAATTCGCTGGCTGGAGGGAACCACGCATGGCGACGAGAGTTATTACTGGAAGGAAAGATACGAGTGGGACCTTATCATAGAAAAGAGCCTTTTAGGTATTGCCTGGGAGGCCAGGTCTTACCTGAACGACGAGGATCGAACGGATTATATTTATGAACGGGCCAGCGGGGATCTGGCCCTGCAACGGGAGTGTCCGTCGGATTACTCCTGGGGCTGGAGTCTTAAAGGGAGAAAATCAGTGTCAAGTCATGCCCTGAAGGCCGGTGTGGAGAGCAATTACCTGGGTTATGGAGGGACCACTTATAAATATGTCGATACCACATACCTTGGCGGAACCTTTGAAAATTCAGATGACAGACATGAACTCTCCAAGATAAACTCAGGATTTGTTCAAGACCTCTGGTCCGTACTCTCAAATCTGGATATTTATCTGGGTCTTCGCGTCGATGACTACAAGGGTGACAATGAAGATGATTGCGAGGTGGTTGAAGAAACGCCCGTTTCTCCCAAGTTCGGTCTTTTCTATTCTCCGACATCTGATGTTGAAACCTTTGTTACGGTCGCCAGAGCCGTGAACTTTCCGACCCTACCCAAGTACTACTGGTATTATAATGGATATCAACCAGCTGACAGAAAAGACCTGACCTTTGAAGACGCCATGCAATACGAAATCGGAGGAACTTACAAGGGGATCAGGAATACGAGCTTTTCGGTAAAACTTTATTACTATGATGTTGATGATTATCTCAGGTGGATTTTCGGTTACAAGCCCAGTCGCGTAGTATACAACATCGACAATGTGGAGCTAAGCGGCCTGGAAGTGGATATTACCTCCAAAATCTGCAAAAACGTCTGGGCATTTGCCAATTATACTTATCAGAGCAGCGATAAGGAGGGAGATATACTGGACAAAAGCAACCTTTCCGATGAAATCAGCGAACTGCCCGATCATAAATTTAATGTGGGCATCAAATACCAGAGAGATGACGGTGCGCTTGCCAAGCTCACCTTGAAATGGGTGGATTCCAGAGAGGTACCTTTGGGCGAGGCCACCGGACCGGAAACCGGGGAAATGGGAAGCTACACCCTGCTCAACGCAATGATTAAGTACCCTTTTATAAAGGACCAGGGATACGTGTATGTGGGGTGCGAAAACATATTGGATGAAGAATACGAAGAAACTTACGAATATCCCATGCCGGATCGGGTCTTTTACGGAGGCATCCAGCTTAAATTTTGATTTTTACATTTTGAACCAAAGAAAATGAGGTTCCAAGAAGGAGGTTTTCATGATTCGCTTTATAACCGAAAAAAATATCTATGTGGGCATGGTGGCGGTTTTGCTGTTGATTTTGATGCATGGCTTGGCGGAAAACGCCGGCGCACAAAGGGCTGCCAAGACACACCTATTTCTGGTGGGCGTGGGCAATGGCGATCCCGACAACATCACCCTGCGCGCAATGAATACCATTAAGGATTCAGAGATTATTTTTTGCAGTAAGAGAATACGGGATAAGTTTCCTATTCTTTTGCATGATAAGGAGATCCATGATCCCGGATTCGGACTCTTTGCCATATATGGAAAGAAGCCGGAACAAGCAAAAAAGAATAAACGATTTAACTATAAAGAAAAAATCAAGCAACTCAATGAGATCACAAGAATCATCCGGAATGCCGTAAAGCAAGGCAAGGTCGTATCGGTCCTCGACAGCGGCGATCCCACAATATACGGCCCGAACATGTGGTACTTGGAAGCATTTGAGGATCTCGACCCTGAAGTCGTCCCCGGCATCAGCTGCTTTAACTCTGCCAATGCGGCCTTGCGCAAAGGGGTAACCTCAGGAAATAAGGCGCATTCGGTCATTCTTACGGCCTCTTTTGGACGTGAGGATTACGACGGTCCGGACAGTATTGAAAAACTTTCCCGGCACCAGGCAACCATGACTTTTTTTACCATGTTCCTTGAGTTGGAAAAGGTGGTGGAAAAGCTCGTAAAAAATTATCCGCCCAACACCCCCATAGCCATCGTTCGATATGCGGGCTACAAGGACAGGGAAAATATTACCTATGGCACCCTTAATACGATTGTAGAACAGACAAAGGGAGAAAAACTTCCATTTGAACATCTAATCTATGTTGGAGATTTTTTAACCAAACGATATGACGGAGGAACAAAAAAATGAAAAGACCTATTGTTGTCATCACCATCGGGGTAATGCTCACCGGGATTACTTCTTTTGCACAGGCGCATGTATTATGGCTCAACGCAAACAAGTATGCTCCCCAAGCCGGAGAAACCATATGGCTCGAAATCGGATTCGGACACAAGTATCCTCGCGACGAACTCATGAAAAAGGGCCGGCTTGAAAGAGTTTATGCGGTGAGCCCTGACGGACGGGAAACGGATATAGAACAAATTTTCCCCGCATTTTATAAATTTACACCCAAAGCCCAAGGCACATATATGATTGTCGCCGTGCTTAAGTCCGGTTTTGTGTCCAAGACCACAGACGGCCGAAAATTGGGAAACAAAAAAAATCTGAATGATGTTGTGTCCTGTTTTGCCTTTCGTATGACCGCCTTAGCCGCTGTCACCGTGGGAGAAAAAAACGATTTTCCTTCTCCAAAAACAGACAAAATCCTGGAAATCCGGGCATTGAAAGACCCGGCCGATTTACAAACCGGGGATATGTTGCCCTTACGGATCAGCTTTCAAGGAAAACCTCTTGCAGGAACAACGCTCAAGGCATTTTGCAGGGATTGTGCCACAGACAAGAAACATTCTTGGGCTCAGGAATCAGAAAGTAATTCTGAAGGCATTGTTCGCATCAAGCTGACGTCCGGCGGGCCATGGATGTTTACGACAACTCATGAGGTTCCCTACCCTCATAAGGATGAATGCGATAATTATCTTTATCGTACGTCTTTAACCATCGGGTTTTAGCAAAAGGAAAAGCACACTGAAAAACAATCTGAATAACCACGAACTTAAAAGAGAGATCGGTCTTTTTTCAATAACGGTCCTGGTGGTTGCCAACATGGTGGGGACCGGAATATTCACCACTTCCGGTTTTATCATTCAGGAGCTTGGAAATCCTCAAGCCATGCTGATCTGCTGGCTTGTGGGAGGTGTCTTTGCCCTTTGCGGGGCGCTCTGCTATGGAGAACTGGGCGCCATGTTCCCCAAGGCCGGAGGGGAATATGTATTTTTGAGAGAGAGCTTCGGAAAGTGCATGGGCTTTCTTTCCGGCTGGATCTCCCTGATCGTTGGATTTTCCGCACCCATTGCCGCGGCGGCCATTGCATTTGCCACTTATTTTTATCGAACCTTTTCCCTTCCCGATGGCCCTGAACTGACACTTGCATTTTTCGGCGTCGCCATTGTTACTTTTTCATCAAAGGGTCTTTTGGCCATTGCGATCATCATGGTATTTTCCCTGATCCACTATCACAGCCTGCTGATGGGAACCCGGGTTCAGAATGCATTGACGCTGTTTAAGATCGGACTCATCGCGGCTTTTATTGTCATTGGCCTGTGCTGGGGCAACGGTTCAACAGGCCATTTCCCTTGCGATTTTGATATGGGCGCTCTTTTTCAGGGCAATTTCGCGGTCTCTCTCATATTTGTTTCATTTGCCTACAGTGGCTGGAATGCCGCCGCCTACCTGGGAGGTGAGATCAAGAGGCCGAGCAGAAACATCCCACTGGCCCTTTTTATTGGCACATTTCTGGTCATGTGTCTCTACCTGCTCTTAAATGTCGTATACATCTATGCACTTCACACAAAGGAGATGAGCGGAGTACTTGAAGTGGGTGCAAAATCCGCAGTCTTTTTGTTTGGCGGACATCTGAGCAGATATTTCAGCGGCGGCATTACCATCGCACTTCTTTCTGTTTTAAGCGCCATGATTATGACAGGGCCGCGAGTCTATTATGCCATGGCAAAAGACGGCGTCTTTTTTGAGCTTTTCGGCAAGGTGAACAGTCTTCGCAGGACGCCGGCCTATTCCATTTTCTTACAGGCAGGCATCGCCATTCTCATGGTTATCACCGCCTCTTTTGAAAAGCTGCTGATATACATCGGTTTTACACTTTCATTGTGTGCCATGCTCACCGTGGTAGGAATGATGGTCTTGAGAAAAACCCAAACTTCTGTTGATAGAAGCTACAAGACGTTCGGTTACCCGGTAACCCCGCTGCTGTTTATCCTGGGAAATCTCTGGATTATTTATTTTTCCATTAAGAACAAACCCACTACATCCTTGT
>JASFLX010000130.1:0-8272 GCA_050117895.1 Desulfobacterales bacterium
TATTATTCATAAAAACCTCCCGTTCATCATTGTTCCGTTAATCATTAAGTTGGCGCCAATAATAGGTGTTCAGACCCTTTCCTGACCCGGCTTTCCTATGGTACACCCCACCTTCAACTCCGATATAGAGCTCCGGCCCGCTTTTAAGCACGGCAATAACCGGTGCCGACGCCATGGATGTACCGATAATGATGCAGCGATCATGCCCTACCTCGCTATATTCGAAAGCCGACACCCCGGTTTTATAATCCAGCGCATAAAGCCGTGCCGTACCTCTGCCGGAAACAACCACACACGGATCACCGCCGCCGCCGCCGCCGGACTCGGGCTCATAGGTGGTAAAATAGACCACGCTGTCAAATACCGTAATCGCCGATGTGACTTTTTCTCCCGGATTTTCCAGTTTGATAAACCAGCCTTTTGAGTTCGAAAGCGCTTCTAGGGTGTCAAGTTTCTCCTGCTCAGTACCAAGTGCAATCAGGTTGTCGGTAAGATCCGTGAGATCAGATTCGGTGATGGTGGTAAACGTACCAGGATCTTCCCAGTCATTTTCAACGGCATAGATACGATTGACAACCGTTGTCTTTTCGGGATCGGCCCGGTCTCCGGTTCCAAAAAAGATCATCTCTCCGAATGTTTCCGCAACCGCATCCGGGGAATAAAAGATCTTTCTTTGGACGCCGTCATGTGCCGAGGCCGAAAAAAGCTTCCTTCTGCTCCATGTGCCGTCTCCATCGTCATCTTCAAAAGCAAAGACACCGCCCCCCAGGTCCCCTGCATAAACCCGGTTTGTATAGCCGTTACCGGTGGTATCGAATCCCGCAACATCTACAAAGCAATGGGTCATATCCGTGTAGTATCCGGCATTGACATTCAGGCTGCTGATTGCCCCATCCGAGATCTTTATGGCAAAGACGGCCTTTCCCACGTCATCGGGATCGCTCGGAGTGTCCTGGTCCTGGTTGATGTCATAGCCTCCGCCCAACAAAAAAACATCATCGGACCCCGTTGAGGTCTTGATCGTATGTGTTGTGGGCTGACACCAGGACTGACCCAGGGTTGCGGCTATACCGTCAGCACTGCCATTGCCGTCACCATCTTTGCTGACCAGAAAATCCGATTCTATCTTGTAAAGATATTCCGGCGCGTTATACGTTGTAATATCCAGGGCATAATAGTTCGTTCCCCCCCGGCGCTCCCCGAAAAAGAGAGTTTTCTGATCGGGGCTGGTCGTTTCATATACCACAGGGGGGCCGTCCACAAAATAATCATGGTCGGTAATTCCATCTGACAATAGTTTCAACCGTGCGAGTTGATCCAGAGGGATGAATCCCCATTCCTCGCTTCCGTCACTGTCTTTGAAACAATGCATGATCCCGTCATTGTTACCCGCAAATATAAAAGACTCGTCCAGAGAACCGTTGCCGTCGGTATCATAGTGAACCACTGAAGGCTTTGAGTGGAGAATGTCTCCCAGTATCCAGCTCCTGGCGGCGCCATGTATGTCGTTGATCACGTTATCTCTTTCCGTGTCGGTCGTAACGTCTAATGTAGAGATTGTAATCAGATTGTTAGAAATTGAAAATTCGTTTGTTGGATCGATCAGGCTTGCCGCAGACCCCATGTAGGTATAAAGATTCCGGCTTGCCTGATCAAGTAAGATTCCACCCACTCCTCCCAGAAGCACTTCAGGGCCATCGGTCGAAGTGGACCAGAAAGATCTGGCATTGTCTTTGATGGCACCATTGGATAGTGTTGCCTCATTCCCGTTAGCATCCACGATATCTCCATGTTCATCCAGTCCGTATCTCTTTATATTGCCTGCCCACCTGCCGTCATTCTGGGGCTTGAAAAAACCCACGTAAAGTGAGCTGCCGGCATAGGTACGGTTCATACGGCTGACCGGTACCACCGGAGAAACAAACACCGCATTTACATCCGCGATATCGAGCATGATGTTCTCAAAGGCTGCAGCAAGGCCTGAAATACTTCCTGCCGTGTAATACTGCCCTCCGCCATTGAGCGCCGCATCCTGTAAAAGCTGCTGCTGTGTTTGAAAACCTATGGTATAGGTGATGACATTCTGTTTTTCAAATGAATCTCCGGGACTTCCCAGGGAAAGATTTAGATCGTTTTCATAAAGATACCCGGCCACATCGTCCAGATAGTCTGAACCATAAGATGAATAACTCCCCGGATCGTTGCCGTCATTATCATAATCACCAATCGTACCATTATCGATATAGGCACCGGAGGCGGAAAGTTTTGAATCACGATCCTGGGTGGAGGCGCCGTCTGTCATCAGGATGATATAATTTTTCTGGCAGCGGTACTGCATGGGGCTTGTATAATTAAGACAACCGCTGCCGCTGGAATCACAAGTAGAATCGTATGATCCCCCGCTTCCGTTATACCAGCTATCTTTCCCGGCCAAGTAGAGACCCGCTTCGGCCAGAGTCTCGGCCAGCGGGGTATATCCATCAGCAGTAAAATTGTCTACTGCGTTAATTAAATCCGCTTTATCGGCGCCGCACGGTTCAACAATATACCCACCCTGATCGTTGTCACCAACATTGTTGTTGAATCTCATAAGGCCGAATCGTACATCATCCGTGTCGTTGATGATCTGTTTAATAACTTCCTTGGCCACGGAAATCCTGCTGCTTGGAGTGCCGGCTCCGGATTCATCGTAGTTTCGAAAGTTCCCTAGACGCAGGGTCTTACCGGATCCTCCGCATACATAGTTGCTGTCGGAATCCTTGATTTCAGCATCATTTGCATACCCGTATGTCTGCAAAGCTGTTTTAACGGCCGGACAGTTCAGGTCGTTGATGTCGTTTGCAAACAATTCCCAGCTGCATCCCCAGCCGCAGTCATACTCATAGACGGCATTGGTTGTATAGGAGCCGGAATAGGTTGTGTTCGGGTCATAATATTCCCCCGGAACATCAACGGTGCTCATACTTCCCGACGTGTCAAAAATAATGAGGATGTTGGGTGCAATTGAGATGCTTGCAGCCCCGTAAATGTCGGTATCATCCGCCCAAAGTCGGGGTGATACAATCAAACCCAGGGCGAATATTATAATGAAGCATCTTTTCATGGCTGCTCCTCCTTTTTTTAGAAAAAAACAACATATTGATTTTTTTTATTATTTTTTAATCAATTAAATTTATTAAAAACCTTATATGCACCGAGTTGAATCTGATTTCCTCCGGTTATCGAAGTTGCGGTAATTGCATATCTGCGAATTTCATAATTCCCTAAACTATACCCGGACCCGACCGGCGGAGGACCGATATGCTGCTGCACCGGCACATTATTGGCGCCATTACTCAGAAGAGCGATCGGGGTGCCCGAGATCTCGATACAGCGAACCTCTATGGTGGCGTCATTAGTAAGGTCATTGTCTATGTCTACAGTAAGGGCCGGCACCACCGACGGATCGACCCACGCCTGATTCGAAGGGGTTGACAGGAAGTTATCGGTCATCCATGTCTTGCTAATTTCCAGTGCATAATGGTTTGCTGCCTCCGCTTTATACTGGTTTTGAACGGCATTTCTTTCGTTTGAAGCGATCTGCACCTCAATGGATGAGGTGCGGGTTGCCGATATACCCAAAATTGTGAGAAAAACCAGCAAAACCATGGATAGGACAATAACAGAACCCTCTTCATTTCGTATCGGTGTGTTGTCTTTCATGATTTTTTCCTCAATTCATTTCATATAATTAAAAAAATTACAGTGATTGAGATCTTACACTCGTAAGCAGGAGTCTTTTACCTTTTCCTGTAACTATTATCTGTATGAGCTTGGTATTTTGTGTCGGGCTGTTATTGGTTATATTCCAGCTGACCGTATAACCGTTGGCATTCGGGGGATCCTGATGAGTATTTCCGGCCGGGTCTAACAAGGGGTCGGTGTAGGAAAGGCTTATGAGTTCTTCAAGCTTGTCCATGCCCCATGTGTTAAGTTCCGTAAGCTGAGCGCCGGTGGAATTCACCCGGATGGCTGACGTCTGCATGGCGGCAATGGCAAGCAGACCTATGGAAAAAATAGAAATGGCAATAATCACTTCCAAAAGGGTGAACCCCTCCTCTTTTTTCGGCTTTCCAGTCCCCATTCCCATGGTTTTTATATGTGTTTTATCCCTTCTCATGGTATCATCCTATATGCCTAAATTACGGCATTTGATCACTGTTGTTAACCGTCTTCGGCTTAAGTTGTCATTGGGCGGCGCCAGAATCGTCGTCCCCCGCTGATTTACGTACGTGTTATTATCTGTTGTTGGTGTCAGGCTTCTGCCGGTCCGGGCCACCACCGTGATTTCTACCGATCTGATTTGATTCTCACTTCCGGCAGCAACATTGCCGCCGCCGGGATTCAGCACAACTGATGACCCGTTCAGATAAACAAAATCCAGGGCATTGATGTTTTGGGCTACAAGCTGATTGCCGCCACCGCCGACACTCCTGACCAGATTCCCATTGTTCCAAGAATAGGTAATGTTTTCACCGGCCTGAAGAACCCCATCCGGCGGCTGGCCTACAGTACCGTTATTGATATCTTCCGTAAAAGTGATGGTATTCGCGTGTGCTGTAGTGATCCCAAAATTTCCGGTATTCAGGGGATCGCAGCCCGCCATTCGAATTTCTCTTTGCATGTAATACATGGCGGCCCTGAGATTCTGTTGCATGGCAGCGGTCTCTTCCTGTTCATGATAGGATCTATGCTGACCCAAAAATGTTGTATAGATCGCTCCCATGGCCAGCAGAGCTACGACCATGCCGATCAGAAGCTCTACAAGAGTAAACCCCTGATTTGACACATTGTATGAAACATGTCGTTGTTTCAGTTTTATTTCCATGCTCCCTTGCTCCATCTTTGCAATTTAATTGCCCCCGAAGTCAACGGACCGACTCTGTAATAATCGGTGTTTCCTGAATTTGATAGATAGGCGTAACCTGCATTACTGGTTCCTCTGGAATTAAAAGTTATGATGCCCACGGCAAATGTTCTGTTATTCGGACCATGAAATTTAACCCCGCTTCCATAATCATTTAACCGAACGGTTTTGTTCAAAAGACTCACCGTATACTGATCCGGATTCACACCATAATTTACCCTGCATTTTTGATTGGTTTTTATGGCCGCCATTTTTGCCAGCTGCAGGTTTGAATACAGATCACGCGCCGCGCTTCTCAATCGATATTTCGGCAGGTACCTTAAATAACTCGGTACGCCCACGGCAGCCAATAACCCCAATACAGCAATAACGATGATAAGCTCTGTCAGTGTGAATCCTGCTTTTTTTCTCATGTGCCAAACTCCTTCATACAATTTTCGTGCCAGAACACATATTTTTAAAAAGATTTTAAATCATACAATGGGGGTAAAACGAATATTAATTATATCTACTTGATATAACTGCTTAATTTTGATTTAGCCCGAAACCGGTTCACAATATTAGGGATTTTAGTGTTGAGTAATTCAGTTTTGAAGTGCGATATTTTTGACAGAAGAACTATTAAAATATTTTACAGTGCTATAAATTTATTTTATACTATTATTGCGAATATATGCTACCGCGTTTTTAAACAGTTGTATGCCGACGGTGGGGTCGGATTCGGTTTTGGTTTGCCGGCGTTTGTTATTTTCCTTGATTCGCGTCCAGTCGGGATGATTGGTCCAGTGGTTGAAGGCTTCGGGATGGGGCATCAGACCGAAAATTCGGCCGCTGGGATCACATATCCCGGCGATATCATAAAGCGATCCGTTGGGGTTAAAGGGGAATTTGCCGTCTGCGGGTCTGCCGTCTGGCATCGCATACCGGAGCACGACCTGTTGATTATCAATTAGACGACGGATTATGGGCGGGTCGGCATAAAATTTTCCTTCCCCATGCCTTACGGGAAGTTCCAGCCGATCTATTCCACGGGTAAAAATGCAGGGAGATTCGGGAATAACTTTCAGCGTCACCCAATCATTCCTGAAATTTCCACAGTCATTAAATGTAAGTGCAACGGATCGCCGGGTGTAGTCATGGTCGAAACCGGGCAAAAGACCAAGATTAACAAGGGTTTGGAATCCGTTACATATGCCGATGATCAGGTTTCCGGCATCGATAAACTCTAAAATCTTATCCCCCAGATTTGTTTTCATTCGGACTGCCTGGATCACACCTCCACCGTGATCGTCTCCCCAGCTGAACCCTCCTCCGAATACCATCATCTGAAAATCGGATACATTCACGGATCCGTGGATAAGCGCGTTTATGTGGATCCTGTGGGCATCGGAACCGGCAAGTCTTAAAGCATATGCTGTTTCATTGTCACAATTCAAGCCGTATCCGGTAAGGACAAGGGCCCTTACGTTATTCATTTCATCTCTCCAATACTCAGCCAAGCCGAAAAAGTGACTAAAGTGAACTAAAGTTTGAAGTGACTAAAGTTAAGGAGTCGCTTCGCTTCAGCTTTTATACAAATTGGCAGTATTCCTTAATTTTAGGCACTTTAGATCACTTTAGACACTTTACACTTAATTGGTTAAACATTTCTTTGTAACAAGAAACACAAATTTCAGAGCTTAGGAACTAATATCCAATACCCAGCTAAATCAATTCTCCAAAGGGCTTTTTCCAAGCGTCTTTGAGTTCCTGCACGGGAATGTTCATCAGCAAACTGCCGTCAATCCCCTTTATGATGAAGTCGGATTCATGGGTTACGGACCCGATACAGGTGCAAGGGAGCCCTTTAAAAATTTCTTCAAAAATCTTTCGGTTTTCAGTATCGATAGTTACAATGAAGCGGCCGGCAGATTCCGAGAACAAAATAATATCATTACGATCCAGCGGATCAGAGGGAACAAGACCCAGATCCACCGTTATCCCGAGATTTCCGCCCATGGCCACCATGGCAAGGTGTACCCCCAGACCGCCACGATATATACCGTGAACAGAGGCCACCTGTTCTTTGTCAACGGCATGGCCCAACGCCCGGTAAAGATCGGTGAACTCTTTCGGAAAAACATGAGGCACATTCCGCCCCACGTACCCCAAATGCTCGTAATATTCGGATCCGCCGAGTTCGTTTCGCGTGGTCCCCAGTATATAAACCAGGTCTCCGGGCATTTTGCCGTCCATGGTGACACATTTTGCGACATCATCGATTACGGACGTTGCGGAAAACTGAAGGGTCTCCAATGCGGATACTTTGTGGGTTTCGCCGTATGGCCCGGTCAGATGGCCGTCAACGTACATACTGTCCTTGCCGGAGAGAAGGGGTATTTCATATGCCAGACAGATGTCACGCAATGCCCGGCAAGACCGCACAAGCTGTGCCGCTTTGAATTTGCCGTCCGGGTTATTTTGAGGATGAAATTGAATGCTGGGCCAGCAGAAATTATCCACGCCGCCGATATGGTCAAAACTTGCACCCACCGCCAGGAGTCTGCGCACCGCCTCATCAATTGTACAGCTGGTCATGTGATAGGCATCGATGGCCGAATAGGCGGGCAGCAACGCCTGGGAAAATACAAGCCCCTTTTTAGAGTCGATTACTGGCCGAATGACCACCGCGTCACTATTAACATCACGATTCACACCCACGAGAGGCTTAATCACGCTGGACCCCTGCACTTCATGATCATACTGCCTGCTTATCCATTCCTTGGAGCAGATATTGGGGCGTGAAAGCAGATTTTTAAGTAACGCTTCATAGTCACGGGGTTCTTTAAGAACCGGCTCATACAACCCCCGTCTCTCCGGTGTTTGCCATTGTGCATCAAATTCCCACTGGGGGAAACCCGACGTTAAAAAATCCATATCTATGTAAGCACAGGTCCGGCCGTTATAGGTGATATGAAGTTTGCCCGTATCGGTGTAACGGCCGATGACCGTGCTTTCGACGGCATGCATTCCGGATAGCTCCATAAAACGTTCAAGATGCGCCGGATCAACCGCCACGGTCATTCGTTCCTGGGATTCGGAAACCCATATTTCCCACTGATCAAGCCCTTGATATTTTAAGGGAACTTTTTCAAGTTGGACCTCACACCCGTTGCTAAATCGGGCCGATTCGCCCACCGATGATGAGAGTCCTCCCCCGCCGTTATCCGTAATAAATCTTATCAGTCCCTGATCCCTGGCTTCTAAAAGAAAATCGTGCATTTTTTTTTGGGTATAGGGATCACCGATCTGGACATGACCGGCAGGGGTATGCTCGGAAAACGTCTCTGACGAAGCGGTAACGCCGTGAATTCCGTCTTTTCCGAC
>JASFLX010000131.1:0-8243 GCA_050117895.1 Desulfobacterales bacterium
CGCTTTGCGGGAGGTATTTCGGCAGAATCTGATCCAAAGATATCTGAGACATAATCTGGCTAAGATTTTCTCCATGAATATTATTAAAATAATCATTGATGATATTCCGTACCGCCTGGGCGAATCCTTTAAAAATATCAAGGTACTGGGTGAAAGTGAAACCTCTGGCTTCCAGTGAATGGGCCAACATGTCAAGCTGACGTTCGATCTCAACGGATGGGATTCCATCAAGCTGTAATGCTTTAAAAAACAATTTTAATCGGTCGTAAATCTGAAAAAAAGAGGCTTTTGTGACCAGGCTGAGATCAACATTTTCGACAAGTTCTTCAAAAAAAACATTAACCAGAGATTCTATTCGAAAGGTAAGTCCCAGGGCGTCAAATTTTTTTTCTCTGTAACTTCCGTACATGGACGGAATATCTATGGTAATATGTCTTTTTTTATAAATGTCTTCCTTGATTTCAAATGTCTGATCCGAAAGAATCATATTTTTTAATTCTTCCAGATAATCGAGCAGTCCATAAATCTTTTTATTTAAATCAGACTCTTTGAGGGCGTCATACAGTCTGTTCAAATCGGGAAATGCTTCCGACCTGAGCTGGGCAAGATAATTATCCATTTCGATAAAATCGAGGTTGTATTTCTGGTGCAAAAGCTTGTAAAAGGTTATGGCAAGTTCCACCCTCCTGGCATCTTGCTCTGACACGCCGGATACGCCTTGGACAAGACCTCCTATTTCATCTTCTTTAAGTGTGACAAGGCCATCGGGCATAGAAACTCCGTTCTCCTTCAAATGTAATATTATCCGGTGAACCCCATCGATGTATGGCCCCTGTATATGGATTTCTTGGTAAATATCCGGTGGGACCAAAAGCTCTAAACGGTCTTTTTCTTTTGTTTCCCAAAAACTGAAGGTTGCCTCCATAAGATCGATGATCCGGTTGCTGCTTTCCACATGGCTCTGCTTGCGCAAAAAATGTATAAGCGGATCTCTTCGACGGCATATTTCATCAATTTCAGTAGATATATCCCTGAGCTTACCTTCGGCACCGATATCATTAAAGTATACGGGGAAAAGTCGGCAAAGCTGCTTGGCCAGGTTATAGACAGGGCCGACGCCGCTGTTTAATAACCCGGTAATATCCCGGGGAAAAAGGTCTATATCCTTAATAAATACCCCGCAGACAGAAAGATGAATAATGAGGTATGAAAAAAGCCGGGTTGACCACATGGGATTCAACTCAATCAGCTCAAGCCATGTCCTTATGTTTAAAATGTGGGCGGTATTAAACTCTATTTGCCAATCGTTTCTAACCCCTTTGATCATGGGCGACTGAAAGCCCAGATCGATGACGTAATCGATAAAAAATTTCACAAGATCGCTGTCATCCGTTTTATAAACGCCTTTCCCCATATTCAAAATACAGTTCAATGCGGTTGCCGGGTACTTACCGGCTCTGGTCTTTAATATGGAAAAAGTTTTATGAATCAGGCTTCCGATATTCAGATTGCTCTCATGGGCAATGAGCCAGCTCAATGTTCTGTTGATATCCCGTAACGCCTCCTCATGGATCATCGACAGTCCAACAATATTCATTATATGGAAAAGAAAAATAAGTTTCCACCGGTAACCCCAAACGGTTTTAGCGCTTTCATCCAGAAGACTCTGAGGAATTTTTCGGTACGTTTCCACAAACTGGTCGTAGCCGGGGAGCATTAATAATTTTTTCAGAACATCTTCGGATTCAATGTTTTTGGACCGAGCGATTTCCTCAAGACGGCTCTTATACTCGTTGATTTGTTTGTGGGATATAATCTTAAAAAATTTTTTTAAATTTTCCCGGTTATCAATTTTATCAGCCTCTTGTTCAAACCAGGTCCAAGGGTCTTTTTCCTTAAGCCAGTAACTGAAAATACGATCAGAGTATTTTATGAGAAGTTGATTAACGGCCTTACAATCTTCTTCGATTTCAGATGAATAATTTAAAAGTGCATCCGCCAGTTTCCTTATCTGATAGAAACTTTTAACAAACAAAAAGAAATCATCCCCGTCATACGCTCGAATACGATTAAATGAATCATCGATCAACGGCTTGAATCTTTTAAAGTCGGCCCCGGATTCCTTTATGATTTTTTGAATAAAAAGGAGAAAGTTGTCTGCGGCATCGGCCCTGACGTCCATATCGCTTTTTGATTCAATTGCGCGAATAAAAATATCCAATAAAAGTTTTGTGGCTTCAGGTCCCTTTGGGTGGCTCTTTAAAAGATAAAAATAATCCAGGGAATACACTCTCGCTTCATGCACAATAAACTTCCAATTTTTATAAGGATGCGAGAGTTCTTTTAGCAAGGTGTTCAATCCTTCCAAGATGCCGTAATATTTAGACATCACCTCTTGCAGAATTGAATATTTTTCATCGATGGTGACATCGACGTGGTAGTCTGCTATATTAACCTCAAGCGCTTTGGATTGTATCATCAACCGCCCCTAATAATTGAATATTTTTGAATGAAGATTGAAAATTACATAACCCGGGAATCCACCTTAAATAATTGTCAACCTCCAATCTTTAAAATTACCAGAGTCTGTGTTTTTTTTCAAGAAATAGTTAGTTAAGGGGTCAGGGAGTTTTTCTTTTAGAGGCCCAAATTAAGCGGAATGAATGATCAGCAACGAAATCGTACACTGTTTGAATGTATTAGGGATCGTTGCGAAAAAACAGCGCTTTTATGAATTCGTAATGAAAAGATAAAAAATGTTATCTTCCTGATCTATTTATTTAAATATTGATACACTGTTTTTTCGTTACGAGCCCTTATGCATGAGTTTCTACGGTGTAGTTGCGGATTATTTGTGGAGCGGCTAAATTAAAAAAACTCCCCGATCCCTCAGTTAGTTGCTCTTCGGCTCTCAGGACTCACGCCCTGGAGAGTTCGGAAAGGCTATAACTCAAAAATGAAAATAAATTTCAATCTTCAACAGTCAATAAAAAAAGCCCCTCCGAAAAGGAGAGGCTTTTTTGCAAATTATTAGTAAGTTGAAAAATCAGAGTTCAAGCCATGAATCCGAATAAAGGGATCTTCCGAGGATCACCTTGGTTGTCTTAGCGTAATCCTGCATCTCTTTTGAAAGACTATCCATATCCGGTTCATCGCCGTCAATTATGCCGTAAATCAAATCGACGATATCTTGGCGCTCGCCCCTAGCAATCGCTATCATCACATCGTCAAGCGGATCGGCAATCACCGATTCCATTCCGTATTTCTGGAGCATTACCGTGAAAGTCTGATTAAGGACCGGCCGCAGATGGTCGGGCGGACCGTTTGATATGTTCGACACTCCACATGTGCTCCTGGCGCCCGGCGCAATATCCTGGAGCATCCCGTTAAATTCCATCAGGCTGATGGCCTGGGGCTGTTGGATGTTGACCGGAGTTACAATGCCGTCCACCCAGATTTTTTCATTTGGAATGCCGGCTTCATTCGCAAAATATAATAGTTCAACGCAAAGGGCCGCCCGTTCGTTTTCATCCCTGGGCAGACCTTCAGGGCCCCACAAAAGAGCAACGAAATCCGCATTGTATTCTGCAGCCATTGGAACCATCTTTTCATACCGTTCCGGACGGCACATAATGGAATTAATAATGGGAGTCAGCTTGCAGACTTTTAGCCCGGCCTCAATGGCAGCGATGTTAGATGTATCCAGAACCAGTGGAATATCGTCAACCACCTCCTGAATCGTTTCAACCACCCAGGGCATCAACTCGTGGCCGTCTTTTTTGGCCGGACCGAGATTAATGTCTATGTAATCCATTCCTTTTTCTTTTTGAAAAAGGGCTTCCTCCTGAATCGGCTTGGGATCACGCTCCTTAAATGCTTTGCCGATCTTTCTACCTATTACATTTAAACTTTCACCTATAAGTATCATACACCCTCCCTTTTTTATCGGTAACCGCCTGTTGTTACCGGGGCATGACCCCGCCAATCGAAGCTTTTACAATTAATTAAATGGGTTGTTCGAAACTTAAATCTTTCCGTTACACCCGGAATAATGGAATATTGATTATTAAATAAATTTACTAATTTAATAACTTTCCTGTCAAGAGGAATATTTCCGCTTTATTCTGCCCAATTCCCTTCACGGGAATGCTCATTCTCGCGATAAGCGGGCAATTATATAACAAAAAGAGGCAAATAGTATCTGACAGTCATCGTGTAAGCAGGATGGATGGACAATCGTCCATCCATCCTGCTTTCTCAACCATTATTTTGATTTAAGAAATGCCGGAATATGGGCGGCTTCTCTGGGTCCCACGGTAATGGTCCAGCCCGGCAGTTCCTCTTCTACATCACCGGCAATGGCAGCCGCATAACCGGGTATAATCAGTTCCGTGTGCTTGACTTTATCCATAATGCCGCATTTTTTGACGAACATGCCCACATCATCACCGGCAAATTTGCCGGCCGACCAGGCTGTCAGTACGGACAGACCTTCGGTATCTTTGATCAAGAGCCAGGACGGCACCTTGCTCCCTTCAATTTCACCGGATACGATAAAGTATGTCAGGGCAAAATTGGTGGTCACCAGGACCGGAGAGTTTTCATCGGGTTCACCGATCTCATAGATCCCTTCAGTCACGGTCATGGGCCTCTGGGGATCGGTGAAGATATTCAGCCGTTCAACCAGCAGGGAGAAAAGGCTGCCACCCCAAAAATCCGATAGAATCGTAATACCACCGTATTTGGCGATAAACATTGCAGCGATCAAGGTTTCCATATCCAGGTTTGAAGCCATTTCACACGGGAATGTAATGGTGGGAAAACCCAAAGCCCGGTTTCCCGACTTGAGCGCTTCGCGGCGGATGACCACTTGGTCTTGGAATGCCTGCTGGATCCGTCTGGAACCCGGATCCACGACAAGATCTTTGAGTCCCATTTCCGTGAGCTTGGTTGTCAAAGGAATCAACCCTTCAACAGAATCGGCTTTTACCGCCAGGGGCAGATCGTTATCCTTGGCCAGGGCGCCGAAATCATCGACATTACCCTCGGTTGCCGCATATATCAGAGGCCGCTTAAATTTACAGGCCTCGACTCCGGCCGTCATGACTCCGGTATCTTCCGACATCAATACCAGGTTAAACTCTGAAGTCTCGGCAATGGTTTTGGCCGCATTCGCAAAGGCATCCGCATCGCCGTTTACGTCCTTTAAGGCAACAAGTTCGGGTCTGAGATTGAAACCGACTCTTTCGAACTGAAAAGCGTTCCATGCCTTTAGCTTGCTTTCAAGATCGGACTCGGCAATATCGGATCCAATCACAGCGCCAACCGGGGTCGGGCTGTAAAACGTCTTTTCATGACGATACATAACGGTCTCACCGCCGGCTTTGGTCTTTCTGACACCTGCCCCGAGAGCAACAGGACGGATGGGAGGTGCCGAGGCTTCGGCGAGCTGTTCCCTTGCCTCGTCGGATACATACGGACACTCGTCGAGTTCAGCCTTGCCCGATGCCAGATTCATGGCAAATGCAAGGCAGGTGGGAACACCACACTCCTTGCAGTTGGTTTTCGGCAGAAGTTTAAAAATCTGAATACCGGTTAATGCCATTTTTATCTCCTTATTTAATCGATCACATTTCAAGTTTTGATTTAAAGATCAAAGGTTTAAGGAGCAAAAAAAAAATCGTGCTCCTTAAACCTTAAAACATACAGATTATCCAATAATCGGATCCATTGAAAGCGCCGGATGCCCTACTTTTTCGAGGAACGGCAAAATCTCTTCCTCTGTGATACCAACGGTTTCGTCGGCAATCATATCGTAAAGGTTGGGGTATCCGAGCTCTTCACCCCGCTTTTCAAGTCTCTCTTTGAGCTCTTCTTTCAGAACCTTGGGCATCCATACCATACGCAAGAGTCCGCCGTCGCCGGAGATGAACTTCCGCTGGATAATATTATATTTGGAATGGCCCACAAAACCGGGTGAATTGGCCCCGCCGCCCATGACACCGGCCAGGGTGGTGAATTTCATGCCGCAGGGCGTCTCACCCATGTAGTCCCGGCCCACCGTCATGACGCCGTTACAGGACGGAAGCAGGGCGGCGATACATTCACAGCACCCGCAGGTGGTCATGGGATCATTAACCAAAGAGTAAAAATTGTAATGGGTGACGTTGCCCCGGGAGGCTTTGTAAACAAAATCATTGATGCCTTTCCACTGGCCCATAACAGGATCGAGACACTCCCCCTTTTCAATGGGCTGGTTCGGTCCGGTGGGGTTGATCTCAAAAGACGCTTTGCAGTCCATCCAGTTGTAAGCGCCGCAGAGGCCGGTTCGCTCGGGACTTACCGTACACACATGGTTGGGAGCAAAAGACTGGCACAGGGTGCAGGAATAGTAAATTTCTTCTGCTTCGTCGGTCATGTTCTCGACCCGCTCATCCCGGTGTTTATATTCCTTTCGGGCCCATTCGGTCAGTTTATCCACATCCTCTTTTTTGGTGTACAAGGTGACCTGCACCTTATCCAGGATATTTTCGAAATCCTGATGAAACTTGGCATGCAGAACCACACCAAGATGCTTTAAGCTAAAGTCTTTTTCCATGGCAGACTTGCTGACCCGGATCCAGGAAATATCCCGCTGTCCGATATGCATGATTCCCTGAATATAGTTGATCAGGTGATGAATCTGACGCTCCAGGATCGGTTCGAAATCATCCTGGAATTCACGGCCGGCAACCTGAATATAGATGCCCAGCGGGAAGGTGTCGCCCTCTTTGAGATCCGTGATGTCAGGTCCGATAATCTCCACCTTACCGTCTTCGATCTCTTTCATGTCAGCCATTTTGCAGAGCTCGGTACACTGGGTCTTCCCGCCGCCGCATTGGGCGTAAAGATCCTTGCCCCTGACACGCTCGCCTTCAAAGGCCGGCCCGAATGACAAGGGAATATCGATTTCCGTAACATGAACTTTAAGGCCCCTAACTTCCACGGACCTCTGGCAGATCTCGTCATGGGGCACATTGGCCACCACATGTTCGTAGGTACAAATACCGGTGGGCAAAATCTCGGGAATATCGGTATCCGCCAGGGTCGGGAAACCCCAGTTCACACACCCGGCCGCAGCACAGGCCCAGTGGGTTCCCACATGACCTAAGGCATTGACAAATGCAAAGATTCTGTTTTTGTTATAAGCTAGAATCTTTTTATAATCGCCGGGCTCGACAGCACCGAAGGCCATGGCCGCCCGGTTGGCAAATCCTAACGCAAATATGGCCGATGAAATATCCGGGCCAAAAGGCACGATGCGAGTGCTCCAGCCCACCTGAACATCGGCTTCCAGGAGCTGCTCGATGACCGATGTGCCCTTGTGACCGGCGGCACAGAAGATATACAGGTTTTTCAACTGGTAGTCCTCGACGATCATCTTGGCGATTTCAGGACTGGGGGCTGCGCCCACAATGGCGGCAAAGCCGGGCGCGGTGCCGTCCACAAATTCGACCCCTCTTTTTCTCAAGATCACATCGTCGGCAGGACCCAGCCATAGTTTGCCGCCTTCCACATCCGGATCTTCCTGGGAAGGGTAATAAAAATCAGGATCTACAACACTGCGAATTCCTTCTTTGATTTCATAGGCAAACAGCGCCGCCATACCCGCATCCAGAAGGGGGCCTAAGTAAGGCAGATGATTCACCCTTTTTAACTGGGCAGGCAGCAGCCCGCGGGCAAACGCCATGGGTTCTTGCAAATCTTCCAATGTTTCAACTTTGTGGCCCAACAGTGAATATATAACCGGCAGATAGTAACCGGTGTTGGGAAACTCAACCTTAGTGTCCGCATTATAGGTTTCAAGAGCCTTTTTCAATTCTCCTTCAACCTCTTCAACAACATTGTAGCCGCCTTGAATGGCAGCAAATGCGACTAATTTTGACATATTTTCCTCCTTCGTTGAGGATTTATCATTACCTCATAAAAATAGATCTCGAATGATTACACTTCCTGATAAGCCGCTTCCATTTCCCGGCGATCCGCCATATCCATGAGCACCCTTTCCCTGGCCTTGTCTATGCCCAGGGCTTTGCGCTTTTTGTCGATATGGGCGATCATCATATGGGCGTGCTTAATGGGATCCGGCTCAATATCCCACATGCCGCCGTAAATCTTTTCCAGCTCCTTGCAAATATAATCATGGAACGCCGGAGCACCGGAAGTGGGCAGGGTCACGCCGAACACCGTGTACACACCGGATA
>JASFLX010000132.1:0-8206 GCA_050117895.1 Desulfobacterales bacterium
AGGACTTGAAGGTCGTCGATCGATTCATGCTCGCTGAAATCACAATTGATAATGAACAAAATGTTATCCATAATCCCCATTTTTTTTATTATGGATAAAAATTTGATATCGGCCTCCCGAAGTCCGGTTCTGCTGCTAACCACATAAATAATAAGATGAGTTAAAATCAAATAATCCTGGATCATGGCAAGATGAAGGGGATTGGGAGAATCGCTTCCCTGGCAGTCGGCAATTTCTATATTGGAGTCAATATTTCCTGAATCAATTTCCAGTTCAATATCCTTAAGATAGATCGCCATAGATCCGTCACCCACAAAAGTCCAGTGTTCTGCAAACTTGTTGTCCTCATAATAACTCGTTAATCTATCTGAGGAAATCATGTCCTTCACCTTTTCATATCCTTTAATGTATGAAGTTAGAAGAACACTGTTAAGATTTCGGGAATAATTGGTAAATAGATGTTCTGTGCCCAAAGTGGATAATGCCTTCTGAAGATCAATTCGCTCACCTGTTCGCCTGATGTCGAACCTGTTCTTTTGGGTACGCCAATCTAAAGATGGAAATAGAGCCAGGGCCTGATCTATCTCGGAATTAACTTCATCCCAGGATTTAAACCAAAGCTTGGCTTTAAGGTTTTCTCCACCCCGCACCCGTGTAATAATCGATGTAACAACCCCTGCGCCCCGTTTTAAATAATCTCCTTTGAAAAGTGAATTGATAAACGAGCTTTTACCGGATTTAATGGTTCCCACAACAGCAACACGAATAATTTGTTCCGACATTTGTTTATAAATAGTGCTGCATGTCTTTTGCCAATCTGCAAATGAATCATCAGGCATTCCGGTTATCGATCCGGCATCGGAAAAAAGAGCCGAAATGTCCTGATTTATCTGTAAAAGTTCTTTCTTAAGTGATTTAAATGTATTCATTCTGGTGAAATTTTATATTTTGTTAAAACATTTGGAATTTTATTTAAAAAATAGCTCTGACGTTGGCGCTTTTTATTACAATGTATCGAATTAATTGTCAAAGCGATTTATTTTGAACTTTTTTGTTGCCGGTTAGATTGTTGGAAATGATACCGGTTCAGGGACAAGTAACTCTTTAGTGAAAAATCACACCGGAAGCGCATAAAATTTATGGTGTGAGTATAATACCTTGTAAAATTTAAGATTTCATGCTATTAGTTTATTGCTTTTGAAACACATAAGAAAAAATCCGTTATTCCGGATAAAAACTATTAAGGAAAATTTAGTCTATGTCAGAAAAACATCCTGAATGTCCACTGTATAATCCCTTAAATTGCAAAGAATATTATAATCCCAAACTCTGTGCATTTGTTAAGAAGGACAAAATCTGTCTAAAAAAAAAGAAAACAAAAAACAAAGTAAAACAAAAAACAAAACATAAATAAATGATTTTTCTATATGAGGATTCACCCGCCAAAGTTCGGTGGCGGGTGAAAATTTGAGCCTTACCCCTTCCATGGGGCAGGCGCCGGGATTGGGCAAAAGGGAGCGTTTTGCAAAGGGCTCATAAGAAATAAGTTTGTTGCCATAGACAGAAGACCGAAAGGAAGATTGTGCCTCAGCAACTCAAGTTTTAGTTTGTAAGGGCTCTTAGGTTTAAGCTCATTGAAATTAAGCAAAATAAATCCTTCATGCATTACCTGATGTAGCTAAAAGCATGGCCGGATCTATTCCGACCTTTCTTATCGCCTCCTCCCATCTTGTCTCAATCGGCATACTAAATATAATTTCTTCAAAAATGGGAGCGGTCAGCCATGCATTTTGCTTTATCTCTGATTCCAACTGTCCCGGTCCCCAGCCTGCACATCCCAAAGCGATAATAAAAGATTCCGGACCTCTACCCATTGCAACCGCTTCTAAGATATCTCTGGTGTTACTCATTGCTAAAGTAGAAGTAACCATAAAGCAACCTTCCCAGCCAAATGGAGCACGATGGAGAACAAATATTTCACCCATATGAACCGGTCCGCCAATATGGATTGGAATCGATTCTGTGTCAGAAGTATACTCTATATTAAGTTCATTAAAAATATCCTGCCCGGACAATGAGGGGTGAACCCGGTTGACAACAATTCCCACAGCCCCTGCCGGGGTATATTCACAAATACAGGTCACTGTTTGATAGAAGTTATGATCAACCAATAAAGGCATCGCCATTAAAAACTGCCCTTTAAAAGAATCCGAAGAATTGTTTTCCATATATTGCTCCGTGGATTTTTTTTGTTATGTATCAAAGTCTATTACAGAATACTTTTGTCTCCGGTTCTTGTCAACAATACAAAAAACTCTTTTTTCCCCTCAAATAACGATTATTCATTACTCAGAATTCCCCTGATTTTCATAGACAGTTGTTCCACGTTAAATGGTTTCTGAATAAAGCCGTCGCACCCGCGATTCATTATTTCAGAAGCCTGTCCATTTATGCTGTATCCACTGGAAAGAAGAACTTTAATTTCAGAATTTATTTTTTTCAGTCTGTCATAAGTCTCCCCACCTCCCATGTCAGGCATGATCATGTCCAGAATAACGATATTAATTTTACTTTTATTTGCCCGATAGATTTCAATCGCTTCTTTTCCACTTCTGGCCGTTAAGGCCCTGTAACCCAATCTCTCCAGAATCTGCTCTCCAATATCAATAATGATCTCTTCGTCATCTATTAGAAGAACCGTCTCAGATCCCTCTAAGATCTCCCGGTTCAGCTCTCCTTTTTGTACAATCTTCCTTGTTGATGCAGGCAGGTAAACGTCAAAGGTAGATCCTTGCCCGATCATACTATGAGCGTTAATAATTCCGCCATGATTCTTGATTATGCCATAAGCAGAAGCAAGGCCAAGTCCTGTTCCCCTGGCCCTGTCCTTTGTAGTAAAAAATGGATCGAATATCCTTTTTATGGTATCTTCATCCATACCCACTCCGGTATCTTTAACGGATATCTTCACATAATCGCCTTTTTTAGCATTTAGATGTCTAACATAGTGCTCGTTGAGTGTAACATTTTCTGTTTGAAGATATAAATTTCCGCCATCGGGCATCGCCTGTGCGGCATTCACATAGAGATTTAACAATACCTGTTCAATTTGACTATGATCTGCCTCTATAGGCCAGATATCTTTTTGATATTTTTTATGAATTCTGATCTCCTTTCGGGTTCGACTGAACATCTTTGAACTTCTCTCGAGCAGATCATTAATATCAACCGGTTTGACCTCGTATTTTCCCCCTTTGGCGAATCCTAAAAGCTGTTTGGTAAGATCAGCTCCACTTCGGACATGTTTTTCGATGTTTTTAAGTTTTTTATAGTATGGGTGGTCGGAATCAAAATCGAGAGATATGAGAGATACATTTCCCAGAATACCCATAAGCAGGTTATTATAATCGTGGGCTATTCCGCCGGCCAAAGTACCAATTGCCTCCATTTTTTGGGATTGCTGGATTTGAGTTTCCAATCTCTTTTGCTCACTGATGTCTCGTAAATTCACCACACATCCTGCAGGATTGCCGTCACGATCCTTATATATGGCGCCACTAATGCTCACAGGGATAATAAGGCCTTCTTTACTGTACCGGTGTGTTTCAATACCTGTAACATTTTCTCCAGCCATTACCTTTTTTATCATTAGCTTGGTGTCAGGCCAATCCTCTTCAGGCACAAACATGTCCATTTTTTTACCGAAACGATCTTCCAGTTTCCATCCAAAAACCCTTGTGAACGTTGGGTTCAAATAGGTTACCTTCCCTTCCATGTCATAAACAATAACGGAATCCGGATTTGCTTCAAGAACCGTACGATATCTATTCTCACTCTCGCGGAGCGCCTTTTCAGTCTTTTTACGGACGGCAATCTCTTTTTGTGCTTTTTCATACAACCGCGCATTCTCAATAGCGATCGCTGCGGACCCGGCCAGTGTCTCCAGTAATTTCAGGTCTACCTTTTCGAAGCGGCCGGCCTCCATATCCACGGCCTGAACCACTCCGATCACATCTCCTTTGATCCGTAATGGAACCGTCAGAACCGAATGCAGATCCCGTCCTATAGTAAGGTCAACTTCTTTATAGTGACGTTCATCGGTATAACTGTCTTGTGAAATTAAGCTTTTACCATGCATTGCCACCCAACCGGCCAGGCCTTTACCGGGTGACAGCCGCCAGCCGCGTACAGTTTCTCCATGAGCACCGGTTGCTTGACGACAGATCAGGTCACCGGTCTTATCATCAGTTAACCATATAGAGCTGCCCACAACATCCATCAACCCACGAACCTCTTCCAGAACGGTAGCGAGGACGTAATCCAGATTCAGGCTGGAATTAAGAGCCCGGCTTGCCTGGTTGTGCAATTTCAGCTCAAGGTCACATAACCGAATTTTCTCCTCAAACCGCTCTTTCTCTGTTACATCATTAAGAATAATGAACCGTGTAAGCTCATCACTATTAATAGAAAGGATTTTTAAGGTAACCCGATGCTCGTTAAGAGTCAGAGAACTATCGCCGGGTATGGTTTTTAGTTCTTCAACGCCTTCTCTTAAAAGCTTAAACACCTTTTGACGGTCATCTCCGGTAAACATTTCGACAAAATGGGAACCTATCAAGTTTTCTTCAGAAATATTAAATAAGGAAAGGGCCGCTGCATTGGCATATTTAATTCTTCCATCGGAAGTAATCTCCATTATTCCTTCTGATATTTTCTCTAGTATAATATTTAAATGTTTTTTGACCGCCGGCAACTCCCCCACCGTTTTCTTCATATTATGGGTTCCTTTTAAAGTATATTTATTTCAAAAGTCGGGGATTTTTTTGTTGAATCGCTTCATGGATATGGCTTTTCTTCAAACCATTTAAATTTGTGTATTAGTATGCCTGATTAATTCAATACATTCAAGATGTTTTTCTCTCATAAATTTCATAAAAATAGTACGGTATTTATCACAGCCAGGCTCGCTTGATCTTGTTGCAGATGCAAGTTCATCCGGCAACTCAGTCGAACCGGCATATGCCGAGTTGCAGCTGATAGCGGGCACCTCGAACTCGTGTCCATTCATTGGAAAATTGGATTATTGATCCAATGGGTTTTGGGGAAGTGGGGAAATAAGTTGTTAATAAAATCTGTCTTGACAGGATAGCTTAAAAAATCAATAAGTATGATTATGCGTGCCGTTGTACAAAGAGTAAAGTCAAGTTCGGTAATCGTAGAAGGTAAGGTTGTCGGTGAAATTGGCAAGGGCCTTCTGGTACTTTTGGGTGTTGCAAAATCAGACACATCCGAGGATGCCGATTACCTTGCAGACAAAATTGTAAACTTGAGAATTTTTGAAGATGACAACAGTAAAATGAACCGCTCTTTGCTCGCGGTCGGCGGTCAGATGCTGGTTGTCTCTCAATTTACCTTGCTGGGGAACTGCAAAAAAGGCCGGAGACCATCGTTTGTCCATGCCGCCGGGCAGGATCAGGCGGTCAGACTTTATGAACGTTTTATCGATCAAGCCCGTCAAAAAGGTGTTTCCGTAGAAACCGGCCGGTTCCGATCCATGATGGATGTCTCTTTGATCAATGACGGACCGGTAACGCTCATTGTGGAAAGCAAATAGCCCGATTCCCTCATGAAGGAATTTAATTATTTCACATCAAAAACCGGCAATTCTTTCAAATCTGCCATATGTATTCTCCTGATTCTTTTTTGTTTTTTTCAATCTGTTTGGACAAAAAATCTTCGGGCCCAACCACTTGATAAGTTAAACGACTTTATCGGGAGTCATGATGCAATTCTGGTTTCAAACCCGAACGGTCGGATTGTTTTTTCAAAAAATGCCGGTATGCAATTTATTCCAGCCTCTGTCCTGAAAATTTTCACCGCCCTTGTCGCCCTCCATTATCTGGGTCCGGAATACAGATTTGCTACAGAGTTCTACCAGGATCAAGATTCTAATCTCAAAATAAAAGGATATGGTGATCCCCTTCTCATTTCGGAAACGCTGATGGAAGTCGTAGACAAACTCATTCCCAGGCTTGAAACTAATTTAAAAAACATTAAAGATTTGATATTGGACGGTTCATATTTCAAGGGCCCTGTCTTAATTCCTGGAGTTGCGCCTACTTACGAACCCTACGATGCACCGAACGGAGCCTTGTGTGTAAATTTTAACACGGTTAATTTCAGACGAGACAAAAATGGAGCCTATGTCAGTGCCGAAACTCAGACCCCTCTGTTGCCGTTTGCACTATCAAGGATAACTGCATCTGCCATGGACCGGGGAAGGATTATACTTTCCCCTCAAAAAAATGAATTTACACTCTATGCCGGCCATCTTTTTTTATATTTCTTGAAAAAACAAGGAGTAAAAACAAACGGGATCATCCGTATGGGAAAGGTTAACCAAAAATTCGACAAACTCATTTTCAGATACCATTCCGGGTTCTCATTTATGCAGGTCGTATCAAAGCTTCTTGAATATTCGAATAACTTTATCGCCAACCAGTTGCTAATTGCCACAGGAGCAAAGGTTTACGGTCCTCCCGGAACCCTGGACAAAGGTATTCGTACAGCATTGACTTACGCAAAGAACACTCTCAAGATCGAGAATTTTATCCTTGTGGAGGGCTCCGGAATATCACGAAGAAACCGGATTTCAGCAAAAAGCCTTTATAAGATCCTTAAAGTATTTGAACCGTACCACTCTATTATGCGACGGTCGGGCAAAGCGTTTTACAAAACCGGGACCCTTAAGGGAATCAATACCAGGGCCGGTTATATTGAAAATACCAAGGGAGAGTTGTATTGTTTCGTGGTGTTGTTGAATACTCCGGGGAAGTCAACGAAACCGATTATGGATATACTGTTGCATAACCTGAATTAAAGACGTGGGCGTTGTCCGTCTGTAATAGAGGCATAAGCACTGTGGTTGTGAATGGATTCGAAATTTTCAGCACTCACGGAAAACCAGGTGATATTGCTGTCCTTTTTCAATTTGTCAGCGATATCCCGCACAATATCCTCGACAAACTTCGGGTTGTTATACCCCTTTTCAGTCACGTGCTTTTCATCCGCCCGTTTCAGGATGGAATAGACTTCGCATGAAGCGGATTTTTCCACCAGTTCGATCATATCTTCGATCCAGATAAATTTTTTAAATCGTGTGCTTAACCGGACATTCCCACGCTGATTATGAGCGCCTGCATCACTGATCTCCTTTGAACAGGGACAAACGGAAGTGATGGGAACAACTACGACGAGTTCAATGTCGGTCTTACCCTCAGAATTGCTTGACCCCAGAATGCTGCATGAATAGTCCATCAAACCCACGGTTTTAGTGACCGGAGATTCTTTTTTAATAAAATAGGGAAATGTCACCTCAATACTGGCCGATGCTGCATTTAAATATTTTTTCATTTCCTCAAGGATTCCGGAAATTTTTTTTAGTGCAACTTCCGGGTGGAACATGTGTAGAATTTCCACAAATCGGCTCATATGGGTCCCCTTGTACTTATGGGGCAAATCAACATACATGCATATGGAAGCTACCGTGTGTTGAATTCTGTCTTTCCGATCCAGTACGGTTATGGGATATTTAAGATCCTTTATTCCGACCTTGTCAATCGGTATGTTGCGGTCATCGTGCTGATTCTGAATATCTTTCATTTGAGCAAATATTCTTTTTTTACATGACTCATTGCCTTGAAAATATTCCCCTTAACTTTCCTATTCGTTCTGTAAAGCTGCTTCAAAAAAACTTTAATCTCATGTCGCTTCGAAACTTTTGAGGTTGGACATGCATTAACGAAATCCGGGTAACCTTTTTCCCGTGCAAAACGTCTTATAACTTCCTCATCAACAAACGAGAGAGGCCTTATCAAGGTGAACCTTTCCTGAAAAAAAGATTGGGAAGGAACCATAGTACTGATTTCCCCGGCATAGCATATGTTCAAAAACAGGGTTTCGATGATATCATCCTTGTTGTGACCGAAAGCCAGTTTATTACATTCAAGTTCATCCGCAATTTCAAAAAGTCGTTTTCTTCGCAACCGGGAACACAAAAAGCATGGATTTTCCCTATTTACAGAGCTGTGTGCTACAATTCCATAATCCGTATGTTCAACCTTGAGTTCAAAACCGATTTTTCTACAATATTCTGAAAGAGATTGACTATACCCATGCTCAAATCCCGGATCAACATACACGGCGA
>JASFLX010000133.1:0-8142 GCA_050117895.1 Desulfobacterales bacterium
TCAGTAAGGAAGCGGCATCATTTGACACGCTTCCTCCCTTGCAAAATTTTGAAGACATCGTGGAATTCAAAACCATTGAAAAAGGAAAATTTCGTCCGGGCGACACCTGCATCCTCGGGCTCGACGTAGGTTCCACCACTACCAAAGCGATTCTTCTGAGAAAAGCGGACAATGCCATTCTGGCGGATGTTTATCTGCGTACCAACGGAGATCCGGTGGGGGCTTCCCGGCAGTGTTATCGTTCTATTCTGAGTCAGATTGACAGAGCCGTTGATCCCTCCAAAATATCCATTGAAGGGCTGGGCGTCTGCGGCTCCGGTCGCCAAATTGCCGGTCTGCATGCACTCACGGACGGTGTTATTAACGAAATCATCGCCCATGCCGCCGCTGCCGTATATTTTGATCCACAGGTGGACACGATCTTTGAAATCGGTGGGCAAGACGCCAAATACACATACATCACGAACGGTGTGGCTTCAGATTATGCCATGAACGAAGCCTGTTCGGCCGGAACCGGGTCCTTTTTGGAAGAATCCGCATTAGAGACACTGGGTGTGGCAATGGAAGATATTGCAGATATTGCACTTAAGGGAAATCATCCGCCCAACTTCAACGACCAGTGTGCTGCATTCATCGCTTCCGATATAAAAAATGCCATTCACGAGGGAGTCAAACATGAGGATATTGTTGCCGGACTGGTCTATTCCATATGCATGAACTACTCAAACCGGGTCAAAGGGAACCGGCCGGTAGGTAAAAAAGTGTTCATGCAAGGCGGCGTCTGTTACAACCGGGCAATCCCTCTGGCCATGGCCTCCCTTGTGGGTAAACCCATCATCGTTCCGCCGGAGCCCGGCCTGATGGGAGCTTTTGGGGTCGCCCTTGAGATCAAAAAGCGAATTGGAATGGGGTTGACACAAAAAAGCCGCTTCGACCTGGAAGTTCTGGCAAATCGAGACGTAAAATACAGAAAATCGTTTATATGTAAAGGCGGCTCAGAAAAATGTGACCGCCGATGCGAAATTGCCATGATAGAACTTGAGGGAACCAAATATCCATTCGGCGGTGCCTGTAACCGGTACTACAATTTGCGGCACAATATAAAACACAATGTTCAAAACTTGGATCTGATCCGGGTCCGGCAGCAACTTATATTTGAAAGGTATGCCGCTAAGCCTGTTTTCGACTCTGATCAGGATTTTCCGAAAGGAAAGAAAAAGATATCCAAAAAAAGAATCGCTATCAATCGGAGTTTTCTGGTAAACACTTACTATTCGCTTTATTCAACATTTTTCAGCCAACTGGGATATGAACCGGTTGTACCCGATTCCTGCTCTCAGGAAGGAATTGACCAAAAAAACGCCGCTTTTTGTTATCCGGCAGAACTTTCGCACGGTTTTTTTCACTCGCTTATCGGTACGAAAAATCCTCCGGAATACATTTTTTTGCCCCATTTCAAAGCACTTCCTGCTTTAGACGGAAACTCCAGTTCACAGGTTTGTCCTTTTATCCAGGGTGAAACCTTCTATCTTAAAGCCACATTTCGCCAAAAACTCAACCAATTAAAAGCAAAAGGAACAAAAATCCTGACCCCGCTTCTGGACCTGACAAAAGGGTTGGAGACGGCCCGGGAACCGTTAATTAAAACCGCAATTCAAATGGGATCTAGACGCAAAATTGCTTCAATGGCTTTTGAAACAGCATTGAAACAGCAGATAGCGTGCATGGACGAGATGAAACAAATTGGGGAAAACGCTCTAAAGGAACTGGAATCCGACCCGGATAAGACCGCGGTGGTGATTTTCGCCAGACCATACAACGGATTTGTTGAAGAAGCACACATGGGTATTCCTCATAAACTTGCATCAAGAGGCATCCTGGTCATACCGTTCGATTTTCTCCTGTTTAATAATGAAAAATCAAAGCGCCATATGTACTGGGGAATGGGCCAGCGTATCCTTCAGGCCGCCCGGTTAGTTAAGCGACATCCCCAACTTTTCGGCACTTTTATAACCAACTTTTCCTGCGGCCCGGATTCGTTTATCATCGGATATTTCCGGGATATCATGGGACGTAAACCTTCCCTGACCCTTGAGCTGGACAGTCACACTGCCGACGCCGGTCTGGAAACCAGGGTTGAAGCTTTCTTAGATATTGTTGCTGCTTACCGGCAGTTGCTGGCAGAAAAGAAAATTTTCCATAAAAAACGGTCTTTTATTCCCGCCCGGACAATACTGGAGAACGGTATGGCCAATGTGATTACATCTTCGGGTGAGACACTGCCCATGACCGACCCGCGCGTACAAATTCTGATTCCGTCAATGGGCAAATTTGCAACAGAAGCGTTGGCGGCTGTATTTCGTGGAATAGGTTTTAATGCTTTAGCCCATCCCCCATCCGACGAAGCAGTGCTAAAAATAGGACGTGCAAACACATCCTGCAAAGAGTGCTTACCGCTTATACTCACCACAGGAACGCTGCTCAACTATCTTCAAGACAAAAAAAAAGACGGTAACATCCTGGTTTACTTTATGCCTACCGGTTCGGGTCCATGTCGCTTCGGCCAGTATCAAATCTTCATGGAAGACCTGGTGAGAAGACTTGGAATTCCAAATGTAGCCCTCTTTTCGCTGACGTCTGAAAATTCTTACGCAGGATGGGGGAGCAACTTCCAGCTAAAAGTATGGTGGGGAATCATAGTATCCGATGCCATGGAAGACATCAGATCGATGATACTGGCCAATGCCACAGATGTTGGAGCTGCAATAAACATATTCGATCAAGAGTGGGATTTAGTCATTGGCCAATTCGAAAAAGGAGCTTTTGCTCCGCTGGAAAAACAGCTTGACTCTACCGCACAGCTTCTCAAACGGATTCACATGAAGCGTCCCAAAGAAGAAGTGCCCACTATCGCCCTTGTTGGCGAGATATTTGTGCGACGGGATGGCCTGTCCCGCCAGTATTTAACAGAACGTCTCGCAAAAAAAGGGTTCGCTACCATCTGTTCTCCCATTGCCGAGTGGATATTATATACCGACTTTTTGGTGGACAAAGGTCTTGTCGATTATAACATGTCAAAAAGAGAAAAACTGGCGTTTTTACTCAAAAAGAAGTACATGGCCCGATACAAAAAGCGTATCAAATCGATACTGTCAGGCACAGGTCTCGTTCATTCAGATCATCTCAATATCCACTCAATCATAAATAACGCAACACCATATATATCACCGAACCTGGCCGGTGAAGCCATTCTGACAGTGGGAAGCTCCCTAACCGAGATAGCCTCACACGCATGCGGCGTGATCGCCATCGGTCCTTTTGGCTGCATGCCCAACCGTATGTCAGAGGCCCTCCTTAATGAGGCCATGAACCGTGAAGGGAAACTGGCAACCAATCCGAAGAATGGCCGGCTTCGATCAGCGCTGGCAAATATTGATGACCTTCCTTTTCTGGCAATTGAAAGTGACGGTTCTCCTTTTCCTCAGGTAATCGATGCAAAACTGGAAACATTCTGTTTGCGAGCAGAACGATTACATAACATTATGCTGGAAGTAGGTAACTAATTGGAAGGACCTTTGGCCTATAATTTCCTTGACAATACATACTTAAGGGCATAACCTAGAGTGTTTGAGAATTTGTGTTATTTACCGTTACAATATTTTTAAATTTATAACTTGCATCCTCTACAATTAAATTATAAGTGCCGGTAAAGAGAAAAAGAGACCGGTTTAAGAGTAAGGAGGGTTCAGTACAATGAACGAATTGCTGGCTCCTGGCGGCAGTCTTGAAATGGTGAATGCCGTATTTGGCAGCGGCGCCAATGCCGTATATGTGGGAGCAAAAGGTTTCAGCCGCAGAAAATGCGTTTGGGAACTGGAAGACAGTGAGATTAAGGAAGCGGTTCGAATTGGAAACGACCATGGAGGCAAAGTTCGAGTTGCTATTAACGCGGAAGTACAGGAAAAAGATTTTATCCGTGTGTTGAGTAAAGTCGCCAAATGGGCACAATATGGCGTAGAAGGGGTTATTGCAAAAACCCCTGAACTTATTCGGCTTATCAAACGCAACTATCCGGAGTTGGTCATCCACGCCAGTGTGGGCTGTAATATCCAGACCCGGGAACAGATGGAATACTATCGTGACGCCGGCGCCACCCAGATTGTTGCCAGTACCGAAATCGACACCGTGGAAAAATTGAGGGAGTTTAAAAAAACGGCGGATGAAGTCGGCGTTTTGACTGAAATATTGATTCATGGCAACCGATGCATCGGTGGTGTGGGCAATTGCCTGTTTCACGAATTTACCAGCGATTCATATATAAAAAAAATTCACCACGATGAAGACGGCAATGAAATCGTTGAATACGAGGGGTGGCCGGACAGAAGCGGCAGTTGCTTTCGGTTCTGCCTGTTAACTGAGGCTCAGCGTGAAAAACTAATGCGGCGCAAAAAAAAGAGCTTTGAAGAAATCGCCAGGATAAATGAAAGAATCCGCCGCAGGCCGAATGTGGCCTTTGCCATCAAGGGTGAAGAACTGAAACAATATGTTGATCTGGGCTTGCAAACGATAAAAGTTCAGGGAAGAGAGTATCCTATCCGGTTGATTTCGGAAATGATACATGCTTATCGCCTTCTCATAGACGGATATGTTAAGGGGAAAAATCCCGATGATCCGGAACTGTCGGATGCAAATGAAAGTATTCGTCATCTGGTACAGGACCGGGACCGGGCCCGCATGGAAAAAACCCGAGAACTTCATCAGCAAATCAAAGGAATTTAGGCGCTGAACATGACCAAAGTATACCTTGTTCGCCATGGCCAGACCGCCTGGAATCTGGAGGAAGTCTTTCGGGGACGCATGGACATTCCTCTGGATGACACCGGAAAAAAAGAAGTTCATCTGGCCGGTGAAGCTTTAATAGATGAAACCATTCATGCTATTTACAGCAGCCCCCTTTCCCGTTCTATGGAAACTGCTGAAAATATAGCCAAATTTCAGAACATCGAGGTCACTCCTCTTGAATCCATTATCGATATCAGTTACGGTGATTGGGAAGGGGTGAGCCTTGATGACGTACGGAAAAAATATCCGGATCTTTATACGCTTTGGCTACGGGAACCCCACAAGGTCAACTTTCCGAATGGAGAGAGCCTGGAACAGGTCCGCACCCGGACCATGGCAGCCATAAACAAGCTGATTGAAAAACATCAAAATGAAACCATCGCTTTGGTCGCCCATCGGGTGCCAAACAAGGTGATTTGCTGCAGCCTTTTGGGAATTGAAAACAATAATTTTTGGCGAATTCAACAGGATACCGCCAGCACCAACCTTTTTACGTATAAAGATGATCAATGGATCATTTCGTATCTGAATGATACCTCTTATCTAAAAGTTTTGGGGAAACCCGCCCTTTCTGATTTTTAATAGGAAAAATTTATGAAAAAAACCGGCGTGTTTTACCATCCCAGCTTTAGCCGGAGGAGCTATCTTACCCGGGGAGCACGCCTGGAAGATTTTCCCAGAGCCATCGATCACCTTCTCGCGCGTGATAATGTTATCCTCTATGAATCCCCTCCCATAGAAGAGGAGTGGATACTGAAAGTGCACACTCCGGAACTGATCCGGGGTGTGGAGGCAGACCATCTCTGCTCAACAGCCTGGCATTCGGTGGGCGGCGTGGTGTTGGCCGGAGAAAAGGTCTGTACCGGGGAAATCGACAATGCATTTGCCCTTATCGGTGCAGGGGGACATCATTCGGGGAAAGACTATTTTGGCGGGTATTGCTGCTTTAACGATGTGGTCATCACCATCACCTATCTACGCGAAATTCATAATGTCCAACGGTTTGCAATTATGGACACGGACGCCCACCATGGAGACGGTACCCGGGATCTGCTCAGAAACGATCCTGATGTTCTCCACGTCTGCTGCTGCGGTATGGAGTACGAGTCACCGGACGGCACTAAAGTTGACATCCGCGCGCCGGGAAGCCCCTGGGGATTCTGGGGCAGGGGCGACACCGTCAACAATATAGACGAACAATATGCCGACAACGTAAAGACCGAGTTCTATCCGCGAGTTAAAGATTTTAAGCCCGACCTGATCTTCTGGTATTTTGGATTTGATACCCACCGGGGCGATTACGGCAGCCTGGGGTTAAGCGGCCGCTGTTATCAGGAAATTGCCCGCTTTATGAAAAACACCGCCGAACAAGTATCCGAGGGCCGTCTGGAAGTGGTTTTAGGGGGTGGTTCCCGAACCGACATCGCCACAAATGTGATCCCGCCGATTATAGAGATATTAGCCGAGTAACTTAAAGTAAGCTGGATAACCAACGTTCCTTATCTGTTGACAAACCGTGACTACGAAGCTTTTTTAGGTGTCAGGAGGCATGCAGCCCTTAGGACCGACACAACTTTTTTAGACCTCGAGATACCCCACGTCCATATAATTGCTATGGGTCACCTCGTTTCCCCTGACACCTGAAACCAAATATCCATGACAATTTTAGCAAACAACAGTCTTGAGTTGCACCCCCAACATATTATATCTTTCAAGAACTGAAGGCTTCACACTTTTCCTACCGTGATCAGGTACAACACCGTTTCTTCCTCACCGTCAACCCCCAAGAGTTCGTTGACATCGTCATCATACAAAGCTCCGATGGGGCAGGAGCCGAGACCCATAGCTGTAGAAGCAAGCTGAACGTTTTGGCAGACATGGCCCAAATCCATGGGGATGTAACGCACCGCACGGTCACGGTATTTGACCATACACCGGAGCATCATTGCCGTCCAAATAATAACCACCGCCGCCCTTCGAACCACGGGCTGACCCAAACTGGCGGCGGTAAGTGCTTTATTAAAGTCACCCTTCTGCATGCATTCCAGAGTGAAATCCCCCACGTTAAAATGGTAAATCCCTTGGGGAACGTTTTTAACTTTGTCAATATAAAGATAGGTTTCAAAAGGATAGAGAGCGCCCGCCGAAGGCGCGGTGCGGAGTAGATAGGTTCCTGCACGCGCAGTCACACCCTGAGCCGCCCACATCAGCTTGGACAGTTCCTCAATGCCGAGGGGTTCCGCTGTGTAATCGCGTTCGGATCGGCGTTTTGCCAAGCATTGCCAGAGGTTGGCCGGACGGCTCAGGTCAGGGTCCGGCAACTTCAGGCGCTCCGCTTCCGGGTAATTTTTGAAGGTCGAGGTGGGTGGAATAGAACCCAGATTATCCCTCATGGGTCGATCCCGATAATATTTGGTACCCTGCACATAACCAAAGGCAAGACCTTGTTTATAACGCGCCATCATTTACTCCTTTTTTGTAAATAGAATAATTTTTACACGACTATAGTTTGGAACCTTTAAAGTCTAAAAAGATTTGCAATTCTGTGTCAATCTATTTAAATATAAAAACAATGGAAGACTTTAAAAATAAAGCGTTGGGACTCGCTTCTGCGGCATTGGATGGGACGGACCGGGCGATCTTGACATTTACATCACATGAATCTCTGCCCAAACCGATAGCGTGTAAAACCGGATGCCACTATTGCTGCTTTAACCAGCCGGTTGTGACGCCCCCGGAGGCCCTTCTTATCGGACATCATGTCGAGCAGACCTTTACGGATTACGAGAAACAAGGGCTGATTCACAGAATCAAACATGTTGTTGACGTAACACACGGTAAGACCCCGGATGAAATAGCGATGATACGGTATGAATTGCCCTGCATCTTTTTAAAAGACGGAATGTGCATGGTTTATGAGGTCAGGCCCGTAGTATGTCGAACCTGCACTTCAATAGATGCAGAGCACTGTAAAGACGTTTTTGAGTCCAGAGATCATATGGCCAGACTCAGATGTTATCACCATATCCGTGATATTTTTCAAAGGGTTCAGAAAAACCTGGTGAATCAATGCATGAAAATGGGATGCCAGTCCGATCTCTTGTTTATGGCAGAGGCCATAAGAGATTATTTTAAAATCCCAAACGCCACTGAAGCATGGTTGCAGGGAAAAAGGATTTTTGCCTGTTACTCTTTTTTTTCAATCTGATCTTTGAACTTTTCAGCAAACTCCGTTCTGAAAATCTCTATATCCATGGCCTCATCGTATTTGCCCAAAAAATAGAGGGCCATGCCTTTGTA
>JASFLX010000134.1:0-8104 GCA_050117895.1 Desulfobacterales bacterium
AGGCACAACCCCGCCAAAGGGATGGTGAACCTCGATCTGGGAGGATACAACGGAAGATCGTATTTGGGTGCCGTCTACAACCACCGCTGCAGCGGTTTCATCGCAGGATGTTTCAATGCCGAGTATGATCATTGGCGTTTTATTTTTCCGGCTCCTCTCCCGGGACCGGTTTTTTTCACCGCTCAGCTTTTACAGACGCCGTTTTCTTTTTGAGCGTTTCCTATCCAGCGCATCAGCTTTATGAACGGACGTTTGATCGTTTGCAGGCGTGGCTTTTTTTCGTGATTTGCGTCTTCCATGCCCATCAGACCCATTGAACCCTCTCATCCGCTTGTTTACGCTCAACCACCTCGCCGATGACAAAAACGTTTTCCTTCATGGCGACGAGCCAATCAATAATTTCCTGGGCATCTTTTTCATGAACAACGGCAATAAAACCGATACCGTTATTAAACGTACGCATCATTTCACGTTCTGATATGTTGCCGGCCTCCTTAAGATACGTAAACACGGGGGGCACATCCCAGCTGTTCTTTCGTATGACAACGTTACACTGTTCGGGGATCACCCGAACAATGTTTTCCGTGATGCCGCCACCGGTGATGTGGGCAAGGCCGAAAACCGGCAAATTTTTTATAATGCTGAGAACGGGTTGTGAATATATTTTTGTGGGGGTCAGAAGTTCTTCGCCGATGGTCTTGCCAAAATCGGGGATATGAGTGTCAATTTTCAGTTTTAAAAGGTCAAAGCAGATTTTACGTACCAGCGAATATCCGTTGCTGTGAAGCCCGCTCGATGAGATTCCGATCAGCTGATCCCCAACGTGAATTCCCGAACCGTCAATAATTTTGCTGTTTTCAACAACGCCCACGCCAAATCCGGCCAGATCATATTCATTATCTTTATAAAAACCCGGCATTTCGGCGGTTTCGCCACCGATAAGCGCACACCCGGCCTGTTCGCAGCCCTCTCCGATCCCGGTAATGACATCAACGGCGATTTTTTCTTCCAGCCTTCCCATTGAAAGATAATCCAGAAAAAAAAGCGGTTTTGCACCCTGCACCACGATATCATTCACACACATGGCAACCAGGTCTATCCCGATGGTATCGTGTTTTGACATCATAAAGGCGATTTTGAGCTTTGTGCCGACACCATCGGTCGAACTGACGAGAACCGGGCTTTCCATGTGGGTGATGTTGAGGGAAAACAGTCCGCCGAACCCGCCGATCTCACCAATAACCCCCGATCTGGGGGTCTGATGCGCTATTTTTTTTATCTTGCCCACAAGGTTTTCGGCTTTATCAATATCTACACCCGCATCAGCATATGTCATTGATTTTGTCATATAAATCCTCTATTCCGAACCAACCGAAAAAGTACTTAAACGTCTTAAAATTAGTAATAAATCCTGACCCATGGGTCAGGACTTCAATGTTACCGTAACAGAATTTTATCTGTTTTATAAATTTATCACCAAAGCACGAAAACTATCTTTATATTAAATTTCATGGGTATCCCTTGGGGATGCTTGGTGCACATTTCGAATTTTTGATCGAAAAAATAATCCTATTTGGTCAAAAAGTCAAAACAAAATTTTTGACATAAAAAACTTTGTATTGTAAATAAAAAACAATTTGAACTATCATTAAACCGGACAAGCTGGAACCAAAAAATATTTGCCACCAAGGCACGAAGACACGAAGGATTTATTTTGTTATTCGTTCTTAGTGTCTTGGTGTCTTTGTGGCGAAAAGAAAAAATTTTACCACAAAAAGTACAAAATCTACAACTAATCGTCTAAGAGGTTAATTATATGAAAACTTTCGCCAGACTCGATCGTCTTCCACCGTATGTATTTGCAACTGTTAACAAAATCAAGATGGATGCCCGGCATGCCGGAGAGGATATTATCGACCTTGGAATGGGAAATCCTGATATGGGCACGCCGCAGCACATTGTGGACAAGCTTACAGAAGCCGCCCAGAAACCGCAAAATCACCGTTATTCGGCATCCATGGGTATCACCAAATTGAGAATGGCTATTTCCGACTGGTACAAACGAAGATATGATGTGGATATCGATCCCGATACAGAGGCCATCGTCACCATCGGCGCCAAGGAAGGAATATCACATCTTATCCTTGTCACCATTCGGCCCGGAGACGTGGTTTTCACACCCAACCCGACGTACCCGATCCATCCTTACTCGGCAATTATTTCCGGGGGTGATGTCAGGGGAATCCCCGTGGGTCCGGGCAACGATTTTTTCGATAATTTGATGAGCGCCACCCGGCAGACCTGGCCCAGGCCCAAAGTTTTAATTATCAGCTATCCCCATAATCCCACGACCGAAGTCGTTGATCTAAAATTTTTTGAAGATATCGTGGATTATGCAAAAGAACACGACATCTTGATCGTCCACGATTTCGCTTATGCAGATCTGGCATTCGATGGCTATGACCCCCCCAGTTTTCTCCAGGTCAAAGGCGCCAAGGATATTGGTGTTGAATTTTTTTCACTTTCAAAAAGTTACTGCATGCCCGGCTGGCGGGTGGGTTTTTGTGTGGGGAACCCCGAAGTTGTGGGCGCCCTTCGCCGGATAAAAAGTTACCTGGATTATGGTATTTTTCAGCCGATTCAGATTGCATCCATCATCGCATTAAACGGCCCCCAGGAATGTGTCAAGGAAATATGTAATATCTATAAAAAACGAAGGGATGCTTTGATATCAGGCCTCAACCGGGTGGGCTGGGACACGGAAAGCCCCAAAGCAACCATGTTTGTTTGGAGCAAAATTCCTGACCAATTTATTGAAATGGGGTCCGTGGAATTTTCCAAAATGCTGATTAAGGAAGCCCAGGTTGCGGTTTCACCGGGTCTTGGATTTGGCGAGTACGGTGATGAATATGTGCGTTTTGCTCTGATAGAAAACAAGATGCGCATCAACCAGGCCATCAGAGGAATACGAAAAATAATGTAACCCTAATCGAGCGTAAACAAAACCGAAAACGATTAGAATATATTTATTTTAAGAAGAATTTCGATGATTCGACGACATTTTAATTTCCCTACTATCAGTGAGATATGAATTCTGTTATTTTATATCGGTTTTGTTTACCCTATGGGAAAGCCGATGATACCCCATTTTCGGCGTTGTCACGGGTTTGCAGTAGTTCACTACGGCTTCACCCGTGACGCCTTGAATCTGCCTGCCCCGTGAAATGCAGAGCCTATTTCACTGGGGGGCATCCTCGACTTTCGCTCAATTAGGGTGTAATTCATGTTCGGGAGCAAATTGCATGAAAACAATACATATTGGCTTGCTCGGCTGCGGCACGGTGGGCACAGGTGTTGCAAAGATTCTTATTCAAAACAGGGATCTTATCCGTTCCCGGGTCGGAGCCGATCTGAACCTGAAATATGTTGCCGATATTGACCTGAAAACGGATCGCGGCATACGATTTAATAAGGGAGTCTTTATCAGCGATGCCTATAAAGTGGTGGATGACCCTGACATTGATATCATTATCGAAATGATCGGGGGACAAGGGGTTGCCAAAGATCTTGTGTTAAGAGCCATTGACAAGGGCAAGCAGGTGGTTACCGCAAACAAAGCCCTTCTCGCCGTCCATGGTAATGCCTTATTCAAGGCTGCAACGGAAAAAGGGGTTGATCTGGCTTTTGAAGCCGGCGTGGGCGGCTGTATGCCGATCATCAAATCTTTGCGGGAATCTCTGGCAGGCAATCACATAAAATCCATGGCCGGCATTCTGAACGGTACCTGTAACTATATCCTCTCAACCAGCACGGATGACGGCAGCAATTTTGAAACCGTGCTTGCCAAAGCACAAAAAAACGGGTATGCCGAGGCGGACCCGAGCCTGGATATCGAAGGCATCGACACCGCCCACAAACTTGCCATTCTCACCTCCCTTGCCTACGGCATGGAGATTAACTTTAAAGATATATACATTGAAGGCATCTCTAATATAGACCCCATGGATATCGATTTCGCCGGACAGTTTGGATACAGAATAAAGCTTCTGGCCATCAGCAAGAACCTGGGTAACACCATAGAGGCGAGAGTGCATCCCACCATGATTCCTTTTGACAATCCGCTCTCCAGTGTCGGCGGTACCCTTAATGCCGTGACAATTTCCGGTGATGCCATCGGTGATATGATGCTTTACGGATACGGCGCCGGTATGATGCCCACGGCCAGCGCCGTGATCGGCGACACGATCGATCTGGCCCGCAACCTTTTAACCGGGTCAAAAGGACGGGTTCCGTTACTCTCATACCAGATGAATAATATCCGGAAAATTCCCGTTATTCGGGTTGATGAAATCACAACACATTATTATTTCAGGTTTGCCGCCGTAGACCGACCCGGTGTGCTGTCAAAAATATCGGGTATTCTGGGTGATAATGACATCAGCATACAATCGGTGCACCAGAAAGGACGAAAAACCAAAGGCTCGGTACCCATTGTCATGCTCACCCACCTTGCCAAAGAAGCCGGTGTACAAAAGGCGTTATCCGAAATTATGAATCTCGACGTGGTCAGTGCCAAACCGGTCCTCATAAGAATAGAGGATGAAAACCAAGAAGATTGATGAACTCGTAAAAAAACAAATACATAAAATATTTTTCCCAATTTGTTTATGATCATTTATAGTTGAATATCGAATGTGAGGTGCCATGCATATTGTCTGCTCAGACCTGGAAGGAATTTTTGTACCGGAAATATGGATAAATGTGGCCGAAAAAACAGGCATAAAAGAACTCAGGCTCACGACACGTGATATATCCGATTACGACGTACTAATGAAAAAACGTCTGGCTATCCTTGATGAGAACCGGCTTAAAATAGATGATATCCAAGCGGTGATCGCCACCATGGATCCTCTTGACGGGGCATTGGAATTTCTTGACTGGCTCAGGTCACGCATCCAGATCATTGTTGTTTCCGATACATTTGACCAGTTTGCAGGTCCTTTGATGCAAAAACTCGGGTGGCCCACCCTGTTCTGTCACACGTTATCGATAAATCCCGACGGCTCCATTGCCGGGTATAGACTGCGACAAAAAGACAGCAAGCGGGAAGCGGTCATTGCGTTAAAAAATCTGAACTACGATACCATAGGTGTTGGGGATTCTTACAACGACATTACCATGCTGAAACAAGCCGATAAGGGCATCCTTTTCGATCCGCCTGAAAATGTGAAAAACGAATTCCCCGAATTCCCGGTAACATATACATATGATGATCTGAAAAATATTATTCAACAAATACTGTCAGACGGGTTTGTATAATTTCAACGATCCTATTAATGGAAAATATATTTTCTTGAGAAACGATGTTAAGCATGAAAATCGACCTTGGAATACAGGACTGATGAAGTATTGGCAAATGATGGTTATCTTTATAATTCCATTAAGCCATCACTTTCATATTCCAAGGGTGAATATAACGTACGAGCACCCCTCCATAAATGAGTATTTTTGTTTAAGGTCAAGGCATGCGAAAAAAATAACCTTAGGCATATGAAATTGATATTCCGAGGATTATTTTTTGAGCATAACGCAGAGATTGGGCAAAAAGACCATTTATAGATAGATACGAAGTAACTTATTGGAAATATTATGATTACCCACACAACTAGATGCCGGGTCATATACGGCGATACGGACAAAATGGGATTTGTCTATCATGCCAATTACTTTCGCTGGTTTGAAAGCGCTCGCTCCGAGATGTTCAGGTATTTAGGGGTGCCCTATAAATCCATCGAATCCAGGGGATTTTTTCTCCCGCTATCCGAGGTTCACTGTAAATTCAACTCGCCTTCCCAGTACGACGACATTCTACGTATAGAAACTTCACTGGATACCAATGTCAAGGGAGGGATGAAGTTCGATTACCAAATTTTTAGCGAAGATGGTAAAAAGCTCCTTGCCAAAGGATATACAAAACATGCGTGTGTGGACACCAACGGCCGGGTGGTGCGCCCACCAAAATTTTTGATGGAAGTTGTTGAAAAGTATCGCGAATCCAATTGATGGCTTCGTAAAAAGTCCAAATTCTGCGTTGCACTGCATTCCTCGTCACTGCGACGTAATAAAAATACGTCTCGTTCCTCGGAATTTGCGCGCCTTGAATTTGGAGCTTTTTACTTTGCCATCAAAATCTGACTCTTTACGAAACCGTCAATTAATAAGATTTTCCAGTGAATACCATGCCTATTGATATTTCAAAATTCGACAGATGCAATCTGCTTGTTGTGGGTGATTTGATGCTCGACGAATATCTCTGGGGTGAAGTAGATCGCATATCCCCGGAGGCGCCGGTTCAGGTGGTGTCTATCAAAAACGAGGATTACGCCATGGGGGGTGCCGGCAATGTGGTCAATAACATCATTGCTCTGGGCGCAAAAGTGACGGCGGCCGGGGTCGTCGGCACGGGCAAAAACGGCCGGATTCTGCTCGACAAATTCAAAGACCTGGGAGTGGATACGGCCGGCATTATGCAGGAACCGGGCATGCCCACCACACAGAAAACCCGGATTATTGCATCCCATCAGCATGTACTCAGAATCGATAGAGAAACGGATAAAACCATATCCGATGCAACCATAGATAAGATTACAAGATTCATCGAAGATAAAATTGCCGGTGTTGACGTGGTATTGATTTCCGACTACGGAAAGGGACTGATCACCAAAACCTTGCTATCCAGGTTGATATCAGCCGCTCAAAAGCACAAAAAAATCACCATTGCAGACCCCAAAGGACTCGATTTTTCAAAATATTCAGGCGTATCCATCCTCACGCCCAACAAAAAAGAAGCGGCGCTGGCTTCCGGAGTTGAAATCGTTGATGAATCGACCCTGTTTGAATCGGGACACAAAATTCTTCAGACCGTAGGCCTGGATAAGCTTTTGATCACCTGCGGCAAGGACGGCATGGTTCTTTTCGGTCAAAACAGAGAGCCATTCAAAGTCAAGGCCAAAGCACGACAGGTTTTTGATGTGTCGGGTGCCGGCGATACCGTGCTTTCCGTGTTCGGTCTTGCAATAGCGGCAGGTGCTTCATTTAAAGACGCCATGTCTGTTGCCAATACCGCCGCCGGAATCGTTGTGGGAAAAGTGGGCACGGCAACCCTTTCAAGAGAGGAACTGGCCACAGCGTTAACGCCGGATCAAGACGCCCTTTCATCCAAACATAAAAGAATGTCCGAACTCCCGGCTCTAATACAAGAACTCAAGAAAAAAGATAAGCGGATTATAATGACAAACGGTTGCTTTGATCTTTTGCATCCGGGCCATATCATGCTGTTTTCCGCTTCAAAGGAGCTGGGAGATATCCTGATTGTCGGCATCGACGATGATGATTCGGTTAAAAAATTGAAAGGATCGGGAAGGCCGGTCATCGGCGTAAAAGAACGGGCAAGGATCTTATGCGCCCTTAATTCTGTTGACTACGTTGTGGTTTTTTCTACCGGAGAGTTGACAAAGCTCATTGAGATCATACAGCCGGATGTTCTTACCAAGGGAAGCAACTATACCTCCGAAGAAGTTTTCGGACGAGAACGGGTTGAAGCGCTCGGAGGAAAGGTGGTTTTGATTCCGGTTTCAGAAGATATTTCATCCACCCGAATTATTAATGATATTAAAACCAGCACCTAAGGGCCTGGGAAAAAATAAGAATGCCGTATTTAAAGGAAAATACCCACGGGATTACGCTCACGGTTTTTGTTCAACCCAGGTCCTCAAAGAACATGATTGCAGGACTGCATGACCAAGCCCTCAAAATCAAGCTTACCTCTCCTCCCGTGGACGGTGCCGCCAACAAGATGTGCATTCAATGTCTTGCAAAATGGCTAAAGGTTCCAAAATCATCCATTGAAATTGTATCCGGACATAAAAGCCGGACAAAGCGGCTGCTGTTGCGATACCCCAATGAAAAAAAACCTGCCGGAACCGAGTCTGCACGAATCAGGTCTTTGATACGCTCCTTAATCTAAACAAGGCAAAAAACATCTTGACATATTTTCAATAAAAATTTATAAAAGTGGATTGCAATCAATTGATGCGGGGTGGAG
>JASFLX010000135.1:0-8084 GCA_050117895.1 Desulfobacterales bacterium
TGCCGAAATTGTCGTGGTATCTTATGGGGTTTCGGCCCGAACCAGCATGGCCGCTGTGGCTGAAGCCAGAAAGCTGGGAATCAAGGCCGGACTTTTTCGCCTGGTTACGATCTGGCCGTTTCCCGAAGATCAGATTCGCAAGCTGGCAGATAGAGTCAAGGGATTCGTGACCGTGGAAATTAATCTGGGTCAGATCCATCGGGAGGTTGAACGATGCGCCGGGGGCAAGGTTCCCATATTTTTAGTGGGGCATCCCGGCGGGACGATTATCCATCCGGACAGCGTTGTTAACCTGTTGAAAGAGGCCTTTTAAACCATGCAAGAAATCCCGAAACCATCCAAAAAACAACCCTGTCATCCCTTGGATGATCTTATCCGCACGGATCGCATTCCCCATATCTGGTGTCCGGGGTGCGGGATTGGAACGGTGTTCTCTTCGTGTCTGGCTGCTCTGAAAGGAAGCGGCATCAATCTTCGAAAAACGGTGATGGTTTCGGGAATCGGATGTTCGGGTCGTGCCGCCGGTTATGTTAATCTGGATTCCTTTCATACTACCCACGGTCGAGCCATACCCTTTGCCACCGGATTAAAACTGGCTAACCCTGAACTGAACATCGTGGTGTTCAGCGGTGACGGCGATCTATTCGCCATCGGCGGGAACCATTTTATCCATGCCGCCCGGCGGAATATGGATATGACGGTTATCTGTGTAAATAATTTAAATTATGGCATGACCGGTGGCCAGGTCGCTGCGACCACACCTTACCTGGCCAAATCCACAACAACACCGGTGGGAAATCCGGAAACCCCGTTTAATCTGCCGCTAATGGCATATGCGTGCGGCGCCACCTATGTAGCCCGATGGACCATGCTGCACATCAGAGATCTTACGGATTCCATAACAGAAGCGATTGGTAAAAAAGGGTTTTCCTTTATTGAAGCCCTTTCACCGTGTCCGGTCAATTACGGTCGACGCAATAAACAAAAACCTTTGGAAATGCTAAAGGTATACCAGGAAAAAGCGATCATCAAAAATGATGCAGATCCTTCTACACTGGATATAGACTTTGAAAAGGGCATCATTTTGGGCAAATTTGTCGATGTGGATCGACCCACGTTTATTGAGCATTATGACAAGATCTACCGGCCGAGCCGTCTTCAAGAAAGTGTTCCGGGGTTGAACTCATGACCGAATCTCAAAATCATCAACAGGGAAAAAAGGAAATTATAATTACCGGCTTTGGCGGGCAGGGCATTGTCCTTGCGGGTATTATCCTGGGAAAAGCGGCTGCCATTGGTGAACACATGGAAAGCACGCTGGTTCAGTCATACGGGCCTGAGTCTCGTGGAGGGTCCTGTAATGCTCAGGTTGTCATTTCCCATGAAATGATTCATTATCCCTATGTAAGTCATCCGGATATTTTGGTCTGCATGTCTCAATCGGGCTATGATAAGCTGATCGATCAGATCAAGGAAAAAGGAACGTTAATTGTCGATCAGGATCTGGTTCGCCCGGGCCGTGGATTAACATGCGACTTTTTTTCTATTCCTGCTACCGCCATGGCCGAAGAACTGGGACGGGTTATGATCGCCAATATCATTATGCTCGGTTTTTTGACCGCCGTCACAAATGTTATTTCCATGGATGCAGCCCAAAAATCCGTATTGGAATCCGTTCCAAAAGGCACTGAAAAACTGAACTCAACGGCCTTCCAAAAAGGTCATGACTATGGCCTGGCCACACTCAAGGGACGACAGAAAAAGGCCGCCGGTCAAGCAGGAGCGATGTCATGAAACGTTCCAAAGAAAGGCTTCACCGGGTCACCGTTATTGGTGCGACGCCCGCCGGTATCGCTGCAACCAACAAGCTCGGAGAACTGGGCATTCCCCTCACCCTTGTGGATTCGGATTACGATCTGGATAAAAAACTTTCCCGGGATGAATGGATTCTGAAATCAGGCATTCCGTTGAACCACGCCCATCGACCCGGGCTTATCAGAATTTTAAGAAACCCTGCCATTCGATGTATCTTTCCCGCAACAGTTTCCTCCATAAAGCATAATCGCCAAGGATTCCGTGTTCACCTAAATATTGCCCAAACCTTTGTGGATCAAGACAAATGTACGCTTTGTGGTCGTTGTGTCGAAATATGCCCGGTTTTGCTTGCCGACGGAGAAAAAGCCATTCAAATTAACAGTCAACGAAGCCTTCCCGGCCGGCCGGTCATGGATAAACGACGCCGGCCGCTCTGCCAGGAAAACTGTCCGCTGGGGGTGAACGTCCAGGGCTATATCGCCCTTGTAAAAGCCGGCAGGTTTGCCGAAGCGCTTGACTTGATAAGGGAAAATAACGTGTTGCCCGGCATCTGCGGACGCGTTTGCACCCACCCCTGTGAGGCCGTGTGCAGAAGGGGTGATCTCGATGAACCCGTTGCCATCATGGATATTAAGCGATTTGTGGCAGACCATGAGCGCTCCAATCCCAGAGACATACCCGCCGGTGATATTCGAAAAAAGTCGGAAAAAATCGTTATTATCGGCTCAGGTCCGGCCGGGATTGCCGCCGCTGCGGACTTGGCCCGATTCGGCTATGAGGTTACGATTTTCGAAAAAGAGAAAGAAGTGGGCGGGTTGCTCCGTTACGGTATTGGTCGCCATCGTTTGCCCAGGGATATCATCGATAACGATCTTGAATATATTAAGAAACTGGGCGTACAATTTATTACCGGCCGTTCCGTGGATCTGGCCCGTGACATGGATATGCTCAAAAAAGACTTTGACGCTGTCATTCTCTCCGTTGGGACGGGGTCTGATATAAAATTAGGTGTTTCCGGAGAAACGCTGGAAGGTGTTGAAGGGTGCCTCTCTTTCTTGGCCCGCTATTATCGCAACCCAATCAAAGTGTTCGATGAAAAAGTAGCGGTGATCGGGGACGGCAACGCCGCATTTGATTTGGCCCGGACACTGTTGCGTATGGGCGCCCATGTCACCATTTTATCCTGGTTCCCTGAAGATTTGATCCCTGCGCATTCAGAAGAAATTCGGGCTGCTAAAGAAGAAGGAATTCTCATTCGAGACTGCACCCAGACCACCGCGTTTTTGGGTCAAAACGGTAAACTCAATGGGCTGCGTTGCATGACCACCCAACCCGGAAAGCCCGATGCCCAGGGTATTCCCTGGCCGGTTATTATTCCGGATCGTCCACCCTTTGAACTCGAGTTTAACCGGGCGTTTGTTGCCATCGGTCAACGGGGGGCTTTGCAGGGCCATAACCCCTCGTTCGGATTTGATGTTTCAACCCGGGGCTTGATCGAGGTTGACGAACATTTGCGCACGAATTTACCGGGTGTTTATGCTGTCGGCGATTCGGTTTCAGGACCCTCATCCGTTGTGGATGCCATGGCCGCAGGCCGGCGGGTTGCCCGTATGGTTCATGGCGATATTTGTAAAACAGAGGTTTTTTCTCCTGATCTCTTACGCCCGGAGGACAAAGATTTTCCGGAAATTTCGGCGGATATACCCTCACAGGCACGAACAATCATGCCGGAAAGGCAGCCTGCGGTTCGCAAGGATAGTTTTTCGGAAGTTTACATGGGCTTGAGTGAACAACAGGTTTTTTTGGAAGCCGACCGATGTCTTCAATGCGGCGTTTGCAGCGAATGTCTCCAGTGCGTTGATGCCTGTGGGGCCATTCAAGCCATAAACCATTCACAATTACCGGAAGAGACCAATGAGCAAACCGGCGTGGTCATCATTGCAGACCCGAAAATAGCTCCGACGGTCAAAGGGGATGATGTCATCCGAGTGTACGGGCCCAAAACGGCAAAACCGGATGTTAACGCCATGTTTATTCGCGGCTTTGCAGCGGCTTCCCGGGCCATGGTATTGCTTGGGGGAACCTCTCAACGGCCAAAGGGTTATGGGTTGTCGTTTTCCACCCCTGATCCGGGGCTTTCCCCGGAAATCCGTATGGGAATTTTTGTTTGCAAATGTAACAATGCCTTTGGATGGCTTGATGATATGAGTCAATATGTCGCGGGATTAGAGTCTCAAGATGATGTGGTCCATGCCCAGGTTGTAAACTCGGCCTGTACCCATGAAGGAACATTGAGTATTATCCGGACCATTCGTGAAAAAGGACTCACCCGAGTGGTACTGGCGTCCTGTGTCTGTTGCCCGCTCAACTTTATTTGCAGTGCCTGTACGGACCAGCGAAGCCGGCTGAAAAACGCCTTATTTACCGGAACAGGGATCAGTCGCTCAATGGTGCAGACCTGCAACTTGAAAGGAGAAGTCCTTCGTCTTTTAAAACGGAGCCCTTCCCTGGCTTTGAAAAAATTTACCGGATTCATTGATCGTTCCATGAATCGGGCCAGAAGATTGAAACTGATTCCGGATCTTATTCGAAACTATAATTTCACCACGGCGGTCATCGGGACCTCCGAAGTCGCCAAAAGCAGCGCATTAACCCTTGCTGAAGCCGGACTGGAGGTTTTTTGGTTCCCACGAACGCAAAAACCACCGGTGGAAATTCTTGATCATCCCAATGTGCACAGCTTCGGAGGCTTTACCGTCAAAGAATTGAGCGGGACGCTTGGAAATTTTCACATCATCGCAGAATCCGGTGATTCCCGACAGATAATGACGGTGGGGACGGTTATCCTGGATGAAAAGTCCAGAAAGAAAATTAAGTATATTCACCAGGAAGGTCTGCCGGGCCGAACCGTGTCATCTTCCATGCAGGAAATGGGCGTGCCCGGAATACCCTTCTTTTATCCGGGTGCAACGGCCATTTCCGGACTTTTTCTGGCTGAACCCACGGGCATCAATGTCTCTAACCAGAAAAAAGGAGCTGCCGCCGCCGCCCAGGCAGCAGCCATTATGCCGCGCGAACCGCGTCATAACAAGGGATATACTGTTGAAGTGGATGAAAGCCTGTGCCGAAGTTGTGGACGCTGCATCTGCGTGTGTCCCTATCAGGCGGTAACATTGCACAAAAACGCTATGGAAGGATGGGCCGCCTGGGTGGACGAGACCCTATGCAAAGGCTGCGGCAATTGTATTTCCGTATGTCCCACCAATGCCGTGGACAGCCCGTATCGTAACCAGGAATTTCTCGAACAGACCATTGAAAAAATATTGCTGACGTAAAAAATGGACGACTTCAAAATAATCTTATTTTTATGTAACTGGGGCCCCCATACCGCTTTTCAGACACTCCAGGACAATGGCAGTGAAATTCCGGATCAGATTAGTATGATTCGAATTCCCTGCACCGGAAGAATCAGCAAATCCCTTCTTTTTAGAGCGTTTGAAATGGGCGCGGACGGTGTGGTTTTGTTAGGGTGCCAACCCGGAACCTGCCGATACGGTAGTGGTACGGCGACGGCACGCGAAAATACCGAAGATACGCGGGATATTATCGGAATGCTGGGTTTGGGAAAAGAACGGTTGCGACATGCCACATTTCTTCCGGATGAGTCGGATCTATTACTGCAATTTTTGAATGATTTTTGTGATCAAATCCGGTCATTGGGACCGAGTCCCCTGTTGCCGATCCCCATGCCGGAATCAGAAGGTGTCAGCCGGGAGTCTTTAGCCGAGATCGTTTCTTATCATGACGCCTTTGCCTGTCAGGACTGCGGGAAATGCTCTTCCGCCTGTCCCCTGGCATTGATCGGCAAACCATTCTCGCCCCGGGAGCTGGTCAATTCCATTATTGCCGGTAATATTGACTCTCCTTCTGTAAACAAAGATATTTGGTCATGCCTGACCTGCGGTCTCTGTTATGACCGCTGCCCGTCGGCAGTTAATTTTCCAGAGTTTATCCGAGATATTCGCCATGTTGTTAGAAAAAACGGAGGAAATGCCCGTGAGGCGCACGGCGGATTTTTTCAGTCTCTGATGCGCGCCATGACATGGCCCGGGCTTAAAACACAGCGATGGGATTGGCTGCCTAAAGATGTGGATCTTGACGCCAAGAGCAAGATCCTTTTTTTCGGCGGTTGTACACCGTATTTTGACATATTTTTCAGAAATCATCTCAACGTTGAAACCACTAATATCATAAAAAATAGTCTTCGACTTCTGAATTTCTTCGATATTAAACCGGCCCTGCTCAAGGATGAGCGATGTTGCGGACACGACCTCCTCTGGTCGGGAGACGAAGAAAATTTTTTAAAATTAGCCAAAATGAATGTAGACTCGATTCATAACCTCGGAATTGAGGAGGTGATTACGGCGTGTCCGGAGTGTTATAGGACATTGGCCCATGACTACCCGAAACATGGGATTACCTCAAATTTTAAGGTCACCCATATCTATGAACTGCTGGAAAAAGAGATCGGCAAAGGAGCGATAGATTTTAAAAAAATTGACAAAAAGATAACCTTCCAGGATTCGTGTCGTTTAAACTGGCTTGAAAAACCTGCGGACCTTCCCAGAAAATTGATCCGGCGCCTCAAGCCAATCCGCTTCAGGGAAATGCAGAATAACGGCAGTGCTGCCATATGTTGCGGGAATTGCGCCTGGACCGGATGTGATGCATTCAGCAAGGCCCTTCAGGTCAAACGCTTGAGACAGGCCCATGATACAGAAAGTGATCTTCTGGTCACCGCCTGCCCCAAATGTCAGATTCATCTCCGCTGTGCCATGGAAGATCCTTTTCTCGGAGAAGAGCTTAACATGGAGATGATAGACTTGACCGGTATCATTGCGAAAACCATTTACTGGGAGTAACCTTTTACAAAGGTGTCAGGTGTCAGGAATAATGAACAGAGGCGCTGACACCTGACACCTGAAACCAGACATACGGGAAGGAATAAATATGGGATATTTTTTAAAGCCATATTATGGGCAATTTTAATCATCCCAGATATTAACTGATTTCAAGGATTGTTATTTTCCCAACACAATATAGAAAAATGTAAATTTTCCCCGATGCTCTTATTTAAGGAATGAACATGGAACCTGCACCTTCAATAAACACAAAACCGCAGATGCGTATCGGCGTCTATGTCTGTCATTGCGGCTCAAATATCGCTCAGACGGTGAACTGTTTAAAAGTTTCTGATACAGCGTCCAGGCTTGAGGATGTTGTTATTTCAAAGGATATCGCTTATGCCTGTTCCGAGCCGGGTCAACAGGAAATCTTACAGGATATTGAGGAACACGATTTGGAGCGTATTGTGGTTGCCTCTTGTTCACCGAGACTTCATGAACCCACTTTTCGACAAATGATGCAATCCGCCGGTCTTAATCCATATCTTTTGGAAATGGCCAATCTCCGTGAGCAATGCAGCTGGGTCCATTTGAATGAACCGGATGCAGCAACACAAAAGGCTGAAGACCTTGTAAAAATGGCCGTTTCCCGAGCACGATTGCTCAAGCCGCTTGAACAAGAAAAACTTCCGCTTACCAAACGATCCCTGGTTATCGGCGGAGGTATTGCCGGGATTCAGGCTTCCCTCGATCTTGCAGACAACGGTTATGAGGTCCTGCTGGTGGAAAAAAATGCTTCCATCGGCGGAACCATGGCCCAGCTTGACAAAACATTTCCCACCATGGACTGTTCCATCTGAATTCTGGGTCCTAAGATGACGGATGTCGGTCGACATCCCCGGATAAAATTGCACACCCTGAGCGAAATAGTAGATATTAAAGGCTATGTGGGAAACTTTGATATAAAAATATTAAAAAAAGCTCGTTATGTGTCGGAGCAAGAATGCACGGCATGTGGAGACTGCGCTACGGTTTGCCCCGTGGTTCGTCCCGATGAGTTCAATCTGGGCCTGTCATCGCGCAAGGCGATTTTTACCCCTTTTCCCCAGGCAGTCCCCTCGGCCTATGTCGTCAATATTAATGAATGCCTGGGTCACAACCCCGTGGTTTGCGCAAAATGTCTTGAAGCCTGTGAAAAGGGATGCATCAATTTTCACATGTCCGATGATGAAATCGAGGAACGTGTGGGATCCATCATCGTGGCGACCGGTCTGGAGCCTTATGATCCCACTGAGCTTGACGAATATGGATATACAAGATTCGAAAATGTTCTCACCAGTCTTGAATTTGAACGCCTCATCAATG
>JASFLX010000136.1:0-8077 GCA_050117895.1 Desulfobacterales bacterium
TGACTTTCACCACCGTGACTGGTATGGTAGCCGGCAATGAAATCAGGAAGTGTAGTTGAATATATCGACAGCAAAAAAATTATTTGTGCAGTCGTTCTTGAAGTAAAGAATCATAGACTTAGACTCCTAACCGAAAGCAACCGGGAAGTCAACATTTCGGCAAGTCGTCTGTCACATAAGTGCGACCTGCGCCTGGATCCCTCCATGGGAAGAAATACCTTGGTCAGTACCTTAAAGGAAATAGCAGGCCGGCGCAGCGCATTAATAAACCACATAAATGTCAAAGAATTATGGGAAGTTCTAAACACGGAACAAGAATGGATCGACCTGGACACAATGACGGGATTTTGTTTTCCGGAAAGCCCGGGTTGCGATCACGAGTCCGCCGTTGTCAGGGCATTTTTTACAAACCGGCTTTATTTTAAATTTAATCATGATCGCTTTTTTCCCCATACCCAAGATCAGGTTGAACAAAAGATTTTTCAGGAAAGAGAAACCGAACGCAGAAATCGCATCATCAAAGAGGGCGGAGAATGGCTTAAAAACGTCCTTAATGATCATCATACCTCCCCTCCGAAAAACAAAAGCCAAATTATAAACATTCTGAAATCATTTTATCTTTTCCAAAAGGAAAGCAAACATTATAACCTTGCCAAACCAATGCTTGAAAAAGCCGGCATCAATGCTGATGAAGGCGTATTTCAGATTTTGGTTAGGCTGGGTGTTTTTGATAAAAACGAAAATACGGATCTTTACAGGTATAACATATCAACTTCTTTTCCCGACGATGTCAGGGAAAGAGCAACGGAGCTGGCCGGTATACCGCAGGAATTTTCGGATAAGATTATGCGCAAAGACCTGACCATGCTTTCATTGATGACCATCGACGGCCAAGCAACGTTAGATTTCGATGATGCCATCAGTATCCAAGACCATGGTGATCATTATACTCTGGGAATCCATATTATTGATGTGGGACATTTTGTTAAAAAAGGAGATATTATTGATCAAGAGGCGCTGGCCCGCGGCAGCTCAATTTATATGCCCGATCAGAAAATACCGATGCTTCCGGCCTGTCTTGCAGAAAATCTTTGCAGCCTGAAAGCCGGAGAGTTACGCCCCGCCATCAGCATTATGGTAAATTTAAGCAGATCTTGCGAAATCATGGGCTATGAAATAATTCCGAGCCTGATCCGGGTAGAACATCAGCTTACGTATTACGATGTCAATATCATTGCTCAAGACAGCAAGGAGATTAATATACTCCATGATATCGCGGAAAATTTCCGTGAGAACCGGATGGCTGCAGGAGCCGTTCAGATCACTTTGCCGGATATTAACATTTGGATCGATGAGAATAATGAAGTTACCGTGAACCGGATAAACAGGGAAAGTCCCGGAAGGATGCTGGTTTCGGAAATAATGATCATGGCAAACTGGCTCATGGCCAAATTCCTTGCGGAGCATAACGCTCCGGCAATATACAGATCTCAAACAGCACCTCGTGAGCGACTCTATAAGGGAACCGAAGGCTCTTTGTTCCAGAACTGTATGCAACGAAGGCTGTTAAGCCGTTTTGTGCTTAATCCGGAACCTGAACATCATTCAGGATTGGGTCTGGATGCCTATGTCACTGCAACGTCACCCATCAGGAAATACTTTGATCTGGCTACGCAGCGGCAAATACGGGCGGTCCTGGGCTTGGAAGAACCTTATACCATAAAAGAAATAGATTATATCATACAGATGCTTGAACAGCCCATGAGCTATGTATCAAAGCTTCAATTCAACCGCCACAGGTACTGGTTGTTGAAATATCTTGAAAAAAGAATCGGGCAAAAAGAAGAGGCTGTAGTGCTTTACAAAAAAAGAAACATCTACCAGATACTCATATCCGAATACATGATAGAATGCGATCTGCCCTTATCCAGTGGTATAGATTTGAAGCCCGAGGACCTGATTCAGATAACCATACAGCATGCCAATGCAAGAAAAAACGTACTTTCCGTGTTTATGGGCTGAGGGGTGGGGGAGTTTATTAAACTTAACCGCTCCATGAATAATCCGCAACGACATTGTACAAACTCATGCATAAGGGGTCGTAACGAAAAAACAGTGTATCAATATTTAAATAAAAATTGAGGCAGATAACATTTTTTATTTTTTGATTACGAATTCATAAAAGCGCTATTTTTTCGCAACGATCCCTAATGCATTCAAACAGTGTACGATGTCGTTGCGGATCATTCATTCCGCTTAATTTAGGGGCTTTAAAAGGATAACTCCCCGACTTCTCATATAATTTAAACGTAAATTTACTAATTTTCCTTTGTGCCTTTGTGCCTTGGTGGCGAAAATAAAAAGTTATGCGTGTATTATTTTGGTACTGTGACGGTTTTGATTGGGTGCCTGCCATAAAAACCCTGGATGATGCCCCGGAAGCCGAACCGGCTGAAAACCAAAATGCCGTGGTGGCCTTTGTTCATATCGAGCCCGGTGACGTTGAAGATGGAAGTTCGGCAGAGACCAAGCTGATCAAAAATGCCAAATGGCTGGCCAGAAAATGGAATATTACCCGGATTGTTCTCCATTCCTTTACCCACCTGGGAGAAAAAAAGGCCGATCCTGACAAAGCGCAGGACCTGTTGGGCCGGGCGCAAATGCGTCTGGAGAACGCAGGGTACTCGGTAGTACAGACGCCGTACGGATATTTTTTGGATTTATCCATAAAAGCTCCGGGTCATCCTCTGGCAAGAGTATACAAGGAATTTTGACGGCTTCGTAAAAAGTCCAATTTTTGCGTTGCCGCTGCTTCACGTGACAGAGATGATCTGTCCCCGGGTTATTTTTTGAAGATCATCCGGCGAAAGCTTGAACATGGTATTGGAGGTTCCGGCAGCGGCCCAGATCTCCGTGTATTTAAGCAGGTCTTCATCGATAAATGTTTCAAGAGGGTTGGAATGACCCAGAGGGGGAACACCACCAATGGCAAAACCGGTTTTTTCACGGACAAAATCAGGGTCCGCCATCTTTACGGGTTCGGAAAGGATAGCTCGGATTTTTTTTGTATTGACCCGATTGGCGCCGCTGGCAACAATTAGAACCGGTTTTTTAGTCTTTTTGGTCATGAATACAAGAGATTTTACAATCTGTTCTACCCGACATCCCAAGGAATTCGCTGCGTCTTGAGCACTTCGGGTGGTTTCCTTCATATTCAGCACCTGACATGCAAGTCCGTGAGCCTTGAGAGCCTCCTCAACTTTCCGGACGCTTGTACTTAAATCACTCGGCATGGTTATTTCTCCGCGGCTTCAAACCAATTCTTATCAGGATTTTTCTTAAGTAGTGTCCATCCAGAAATGTCCTCATTTATGGATGGACACTAAAATTGTTGAATAAATGTAGCAACCATCGGGTTATTTATATTCATGTGTGCCCATAACTACCTCGACACCGGTCTTGTTTTCTATCATTTTAGCTATTTCCTCGGGATCATTATAAGGGCATCCGGGTTTTGCATTCGCAAAACAAGAACTCAGGTATATTTTGTCCGGTTTCATTTCCGACATCTTTATGGCCATTCCCGTGTTGGGGATCAGGGACCGGCCCGGGCATTCACATTTAACAAAACCGATGACCTGGCAAGGCTCATCAAATTTACCTTCTCCGAGTGCTGCAGCTTTAAGACAACGCCATTCTCCGGCACAACCGTAACCACTGTCCATGTAAGCACCACATCCAACGATAGCAACTTTTTTCATTTTGTCCTCCTTTTTAATCCCTTATGATATGTTCTTACCACGGCCCACACCGCCGCCACGGCTCTTACCGCCGCCGCCCATTCCCATGCCGCGACCGCCGCCCATACCTCTTCCACCACGGCCCCTACCGCCGCCGCCCATACCTCTTCCCCCGCCTATTCCCATGACGCGATTGCCACCATTGCCTTCGGCTAAGCCGTTGTGATCCGGCACGTTTGCTTTTTTCGCGGGTGTCAGATTTCTGTTTTTGAAGTTTTCCAGAACTTCCTTAACGGTTCCCGTGTTTCCGAGAAAAATTTGGATTCCGGCCGCATAAAGGGTACTCACAGCATTGGGTCCGCAGTTACCGGTTATTACCGCTTTGACCCCTTTGGAAGCAATAAATTGAGCCGACTGAATCCCGGCGCCACCTCCTAACATATTGCTTTCATTGTCAAAGACTTCAATTCTCATATCGTCTGTATCGACGATTAAAAAATAAGCACATCGACCAAACCGAGGGTCGACCTGTGAATTAAGATCCTTACCGGACGAACTAATGGCCACTTTCATCATTTAGTTTCCTTTCATATATTAATTTTGTAATTGTTTTCATATGACCTAACTCGTATCCACTAAATCGGACAAGCCGAAAACAAGAAATATTTGCCACCAAGACACAAAGACACGAAGGATTTTATTTTGTTATTCGTTCTTAGTGTCTTGGTGCCTTTGTGGCGATAAGAAAAAAGTTTTGCCACAAAATGCACAAAATCAACCCATTCGAGCCGAATTTATAACGGACGTTTTCCACAGCAACTCCCCGGTCCGGCGCAGTCGGCCTGGCCGGGAGACAAACCACAGCAAGCGGTATCACCGGGTCCGGGCATCCGATTTTTATTCGGTCCGGACAGGGAAGAGTGAGCGGAAACAAGTTTTTTCAGGTTATGGCTGCCGCAATTTTTGCATCCGGGCATCTCACCCGAACCTGCAATGAGAAGTTCGCTGGTCTCTCCGCAGTCCATACACAAAAAATCGAAAAGAGGCATATCCGTTCTCCTTAGTTTCAAAGGTCTCCCAATGTCGGCTAATCGCCCGGTACTCCACTTGCGGACGCGAGCCTGGCAAAATTCTAACCGTTATGACCCGCGTGGGTAATTTTCGATATTTTTCACATAACTTTCAAAGTCGTTTTCCAGAATAAACTGTGAAATCATTTCACTCACTTTGTCAGCGGTATCTATGCGATAAACACCTTTTTCATCTCGGCCTTCAATTTTCTTGGCATTCTCCACGATTGCTTGAAGAGAAGCGGCTGTCATTTCAACATTGACATTAACCGTAAGGGTTTCTTTTGATGCATTCATTAGGTTCAACAACTCCTTTTAACAATAAAACTTCCCTGTTCGCAACCTATATGACCGGATATCACCGGGCATTTTGCCTGTAACAGAAAAAAAATATTCTTTTCACAACTGCTCAGCGTTTCGTAATTACCCTGTCCCTTGGCAATAATCAGATCGGCATCTACGAAACATTCTCTGAATTCTTTTGAGCATTTTTCTAAAACCGTTCCGGGTATGTTCGAACCATTATCTATGACATTGACGAGTTCGGTCATACCGGTTTCCCTTGCATCCCCCATCGTGGCATCATTTATGATCGGACCGCCCCTTACGACAAATGTGACCTTGTCCAAAGGCAATTGTTCTATCAGCAGACGATCAAAAACAATCTCTCCGCAGTTGTCCCCCAAATAAAGAATATTTTTCGCCGAATCTATGGATTCACGCAACATATCAATATCTCCGAATAATTGTACCAACATGGCCTGTTCAATCGTATCAAAGATAATAGACCGGTCTATTTCTGCATTGACACCGAAATCGATAATATTACCGGCGATGGCCATTCGAATGGCCGTATCCATGGGATTGGAAGAAGTTTGGATCCGTTGTTTCAGATCAGGATAAAGATCCAGAGCAAAACGGTTGAACCTGTCTTTTATTTTTTTATAAGGATCATGGATTCCGGCTAGTTCTCTGATGAGTTGATGGATATATTGACCCATCATCGGAGGTGATTGATCCAGGTCCATTTTGCTTGCTGCAGCAAGAACACCGCGAAGCACCTGCTCATGAATATTTTCATCAGAGGTGGTTAACCTTGCTGCGTCAAGGGCCTGACGGATAAAACAGGGTATACAGTCATAAGTTGTTTTCATAAAATTACTGTCGTCTCGGTGCCTGGGGTGTCGTTTTCTTGACTTTTTCCGGGACCATCAGTTATGAGTAATATCTCAAAAAGAACAAACTAAGTCCTATTATACGGATGGTCAAGTTGTTTTTTTTTAATATGATTTTTATTTTTTCCGGGACCGTCAGGATAATATAATGGTCATATGATCAATTTAATGCTTGACACATTGTATTGTGGTAATTATATTTTAATCAAATGATCATTTTATAAAGGTGGTTTTATTATGCCAAGAATGAAAAAGCCGAGATTTGTATCAAGATATCCAACCATTACCGCTTTCGTGCCACGGGGCATGTTTCAAACCGGTGAAGTTGTTCTGCCGGTGGAAGGGCTTGAGGCGATAAGATTGAGCGATTTCGAACATCTTGACCAGGAAACCGCCGCAAAAATAATGGAGGTGTCTCGCCAGACATACGGTAGAATTTTATCCGAAGCCCGTGGCATTATTTCAGAAGCGCTGGTCACGGGAAAGGCGCTCATCATTGAGGGCGGCGCTTATGAAATGCGCGGAAAACAAAGAAAACGCCGCAGAAGGGGCGGAAGGAAATTTTAAATCGTTTGTAGTAAGACAAGGGTGCATTACCAGTTTTTTAATTGCTATCCAAGACTTTTTGGTTTCAGGTTTCAGGTGTCAGGTTTCTCCTAATTCGTTTCTTACTCCTGACACCTGAAACCTGAAACCTGATTGCAAGGCTTTCGCTCAAAAAATGAATAAGTTAATGGGTGAAAACCATTTTAACAAATCGGTAATGCTCCCTAAGACAAAGGAGGTGAGTGTAATGCCAAAAAGAGATGGAACCGGTCCAATGGGTAACGGCCGAATGGCCGGAAGAGGTCGAGGAGCCTGTAATCCGGACCGAGGGTCCTTTAGCGATAATGAGCAGGGAAGACGAAACTTAGGCAGAGGATCGGAGCTGAACAAAGGCTCGGGTCGTAATTCAGGCAGAGGTTTCGGACAACGCCGCGGCTCCGGAAAAGGGCGTGGCAATAGACGGTAAAATATAGAAGCCGGGTCCAAAAGGCCCGGCTTTTTTAATATTTAACAAATATCCAAAAAATTCTGAAATTTTTAAGGAAATACCGGTCTTAGAAATGAAGATAACCATAATATATGACAACACGGCATGGGATAAAAATTTAAAGAGCGACTGGGGATTTTCATGTTTGGTAGAAGCTTTTGGAAAAAAAATACTCTTCGATACCGGCGCGAAACCTGATATTCTGATGTATAATATGGAAAGATTGAATATTGATCCCCTGAAAATTGACGAGGTTTTTATTTCTCATTCGCATTGGGATCATACCGGTGGGCTTTCCTACTTTCTCAGCTTAAACCCGGTGAAGGTTTATATACCCGAATCCTTCGCATTATCAGAGGATGAATTAAATGTTATACGGGTTAATAAAAAACGTAAACTACATGATAACATATACTCCACAGGTGAATTAAAACGTATCGAGCACTCCCTGATCATAAAGGAAAATAAACGTATAATTGTAGTGGCCGGATGTTCTCATCCGGGTGTGCGGGAAATTTTGAACGCCGCATCGGAAATGGGTAACGTGACAACGCTCATCGGCGGGCTTCATGGATTCAATGAGTTTCATCTGATTGATAATCTGGAACGTATTTGTCCGACGCATTGCACCCAATTTATTCGGGAAATCAAAGATCTTTACCCCGATAAAACCATTGAAGGCGGCGCGGGTAAAGTCATAATAACCTGATAATATTAAGTTATTTGAGGGGTCGGAAAGTTATTTCGATAAAAAGCTCCATGAATAATCCGCAATGACACCGTACAAACTTATGCATTCAAACAGTGTACGATGCCGTTGCGGATCATTCATTCCGCTATTTGCTAAGCCTTATAAGAAAAACACCCCGACTGCTGAGTTCTTTTTAATAAGTTGTTATATTCAAAGGAGAGGTTGAGCATGTTCAAAATCCATCCCATTGTTGTGGGAACCAAAATTTTTGACAAAAGCATGATGACCTATCAGTACGGCAGCGGCCAGGAATATACCATTCCTATTTTCTGCTGGTATTTGGAAGGCGGTGACCGGAAAATCCTGGT
>JASFLX010000137.1:0-8055 GCA_050117895.1 Desulfobacterales bacterium
AGCATAAGGGTGGATTTGCCGATCCCCGGGTCTCCGCCGATGAGGACAAGGGTTCCGGCAACAAGCCCCCCTCCCAGAACCCGGTCAAATTCGCCGATTCCGGTCAACAGACGATCTTCTTGTTCAAGCGTAACGGAATTAATGGGAACAGGCTCTGTTTGAGGAAAAGATAGACTCCGCATGGCCCCTTGATCCGGTTTAACCGACTTAATTTCTTCAACAAAGCTCTGCCATTCTCCGCAATCAGGGCATTTGCCCATCCATTTGGGCGTTTGATAGCCGCATGCCTGGCAGCAAAATACGGTTTTTGAAGTTTTTTTCATTATGCCAAAGATATTTTTACACGAATTTCAAGCGTTAGTAATTGACAATCCAACTCATAAACTCATATCATGTCATTTAGATCTGATCAACGAAAGTCTTGTAGTAACGGCTTGTACCCATATGAATTATGATTGATTATCACATCCACACGCTGCTTTGCAATCATGCCGAAGGTTCCATGGAATCTTATATTCAATGCGCCATCAATCTCGGTATGAGTGAAATATGTTTTCTGGATCATTTGACCCTTCAGAAATCCGAAAAAGGGCTTTCAATGGCTCCAGGTGAAATTTCTTATTATTTTCACGCCGTCCAGCGATTAAAACAACAATATAAAGCAGCGATAAAAGTCAAAGCCGGCCTGGAGATCGATTTCAATCCGGCCTATACGGACCTTTTCCAGGAAATTGCAGGCACATATGCCTTTGATGTTATTGGAAGTGGATTACACTTCCCCGGTGGCTTGAATATCGTCAGTCGTAATTCTGCCTGGAGACATGGGGAAAAGGACGCAGATTATGTTTATGGTCTCTATTATGAGCAACTCGAAAAGATGCTCGATTTTAATTATTTTGATGTGATATGCCATATGGATCTGGTTAAAAAATTCGGCAGGAAATTTTCAAAATCCTTTGATAAAGAATGTAACGAAATATTGTTAAAAATAAAAACAAAGAATCTATGCGTGGAGATCAATACCAGTGGATATAATCACCCGGTACGGGAAGCTTACCCTTCTCCGGACATTATTACGAAATGTCAGAAGCTGGGAATCAACATCACTATAGGTTCGGATGCCCATTCCCCGGCCCATGTGGGACAACATTATGACCGTGCGTTGCCCCTGCTTCTTTCCGCCGGATACAAGCATTTAACCACATTTACAAAGCGCAGGTGTAGTAAGGTTCCCATAAAAAAGCCATAGTAAGATAAACGGAGAAAAAATGACCCCAACTAAAACTATCGTCTTTATGTTCGGTCTTTTGATGATGGTATTCTTTTTTTTTACCCAAACTGAGGGTTATGCAAAAAAAAGGAATACATATTTTGAAACACTTCAAGAAAGTCTCATAAAAGAGGGTTTTGATAAAAATACGATAATCAGGTTATACAGCCATCCGAAGGTTTATTTTGAAACAAAAAAAGCTTCCCTGTTTTTATTCCACCGTGAAGCGGTGTTAAATTATGATCAGTTTACTTCACCCGGGAACATCCAAAAATCCCGTAAATATATGGCCAAGCATAAACCCCATTTGTTACGGGCAGAAAAAAAATACGGGGTAAACAAAGAGATCATTACGGCTATCATCCTGATTGAAACAAAGCTTGGGACCCGCTTGGGAGGACCTTCGGTATTGAATATGCTTTCGACCGTTGCTTCACTTTCGGATTCGGATGTCAGAAATATGTTTTGGGGCAAGGTGTCAAAATCAAACAAACTTACAAAGAAAAAATTCGAAAAATGGGTGGTAAGAAAATCTAAATGGGCCTACGATGAACTCAAGGCGTTTTTAACATACACAACAAGGGAAAAGATTGATCCTGTCCGAATTTACGGATCTTACGCCGGTGCCATGGGAATCCCTCAATTTATGCCGAGCAACATTCTTTCCTTTGCCAAAGACGGCAACAACGACGGGCGTGTGGATTTGTTTAATCATGCAGATGCCATAATGAGCGTTGCAACCTACTTGAAACATTACGGGTGGCATAGCGGAATAAAAAGAAAACGAGCGGTTAACGTTATCTATAGTTACAATCACAGTCGCCCGTATGTCGATGCCGTATTAAAAGTTGCCGCGCTGTTGAAAACTTAAACCCGATAACCTCTCAAAAGTTAAAATTGAGAGGGCAAAGTAAAAAGTTCAAGTTCCCCCGCATTAATCTGTCGGGATAAAAAGGCGTCGCGAATTTCGTGGAATGAGGCGTACTTATGTACGCCGCAGTGAACACGAAATGAAGCGCAACGCAGAAATTGGACTTTTTACGAAGCCCTCAAAACCTGAAAGGATAACATTGGACATAGCAACCGTTATTGTATGGATAAAAATCAGTGCGTTCTTTTATTTGCTGACGGTCCTTGTAATTATCGATATCATTCGCAAGGATTTTGGTACCATTGGGAAGAAAGCTCTCTGGGGTATGATTGCCCTTGTCCCGTTTGTGGGATGGCTTGTCTATCTGATTTTTGGATTCAGAAAAGGTAAAAAACCGGGGGCCAGTGATCCATCAACCCATAGAGAACCTTGAAAGGAAGCGTTTCCAGAGGTCTCAAATAATGTTTGACAATACCCTTTCTTTTCTATAGTTATGTTTTAGTTTTTTTTATGGGTCCCATCGTCTAGCGGTTAGGACGCCGGCCTCTCACGCCGGTAACGGGGGTTCGATTCCCCCTGGGATCACCACCAAAAATTCCAGCCGGATGCGGCGATGCAAGGGATCATGCATGAATTGTCTGGTCCCTTTTCCTTTATGGGACACCGATTCCAATTCTAGTTGTTTAATTCCAAAGTGTTTTTCAATTCATCTTTTAATACACCAGAATATATTAAGAAGTAGTAAATTTTAATCTAACTGTAGAGAATTCATTGACAATTTTTAATCGATTCTTTATTATGTTGATTTAATTGATGATTAAATCAGGAGGACTATATGAACAAACTGGAGCTTATAGAAACTCTAAAAGAAGATGCGAGACTTACAAAATCCGAAGCAAAAGCGGTAGTAAAACTTTTCTTTAACGAATTGTCAAAGGCCTTAATAAAAGGCGACCGGGTCGAAATTAGAGGATTATGTTCTTTTTTTGTCAAGGAGTATAAAGCCTATTCCGGAAGAAATCCTAAAACAGGGAGACCGGTCCAGGTAAAACCTAAAAAGCTACCGTTTTTTAAGTGTGGGAAGGAACTGAGAGAGCGGGTAGACAGTTAACAAAAACCATACGATTAAACATATCATGATTGAGCAATACTCTTTTGGAAATATAGTCATCAACGGTGTGAGCTACAGAAATGACGTTAAAATCATTCAGGGGAAAGTCGTTCCTGAATGGTGGAGAAAAAGAGGACACTTCGTCGATGTTGATGATATTCAAGATATTTTGAAATCAAAACCTGACATTTTGGTGCTGGGTAAAGGTTCGCCGGGACAGATGAAATCGACTGAAGCATTGCGTAAATTTTTAAAAAAAAAAAGTATTGAATTAATCGAAGAAAAATCATCCAAAGCTTTTAAAACCTTCAATCGTCTTTTTAATGAGGGTAAAAATGTTTCCGCTGGTTTTCATTTAACTTGCTAGTCGCTTAGCATTTATTTTTGTGTTTTTGTGCCTTGGTGGCAAATATTTCTTGGTTACGGCTCGTCCGGCTTAGATAACTCTCAAAATTCAAAGGAGGAATCCAGAAATGAAAAATCTTAAAAGGACCTTGCAGTCTGTTAACAAGGACATAACAGCACTATCAAAGAAAGTTGATCGAATGATTGCCTCGGTCGGGAAGCTTGAGAAAGCCAAACCAAAAGTTGCCAAAAGAAAACCGGCAAAAAAGGTCACTGCTAAAAAACCTGCCGCAAAGAAACGCATCCAATTAACAGCAGCGGATACAGTCTTTGGGATTATTAAAAAAAGGAAAAAGGGTATCGGCACCGCTGAGTTGATGGAAAAGACCGGTTTCGATCAAAAGAAAACGTATAACATTGTTTATAAACTGAAGAAGCAGGGCAAAATTAAAAGTGCGGGAAAGGGTGTTTATGTTAAGGCATAAAACAAGCACTTATTAGTGTCCATCCATAAATGGTCTTTTTGCTTGCCCAGTAAAATCCGTATTTAATATTTAACCGGGGCGCAATCTCTGCGATTGCCCCGTGAAATGTTTACCCCGTTGAATGTGCAGCCGATTCAACGGGGGCAGAGCCTATTTTTCTGGGGTCAATCTTCGGAATCACTTGTTCCCGCCTCGGTGCGGGACGCGGTATTCCTTGATTGTCTTGACCTTGCGAAAAATTGCTCATTTCCACATTGGAAACTTAATTTGTGCCCCATATAAATTTCTGGATGGACACTAACGAAAAGGAATAAAAAGATTTATGTCAAAAAAGTATCCAGAATGCCCATTGTATAATCACGACAACTGTAAAGAGCTTTATAATCCAAAACTCTGTGCCATCGTCAGAAAAGATAAAAAGTGCCTTAAGAAACAACAAAAATCAAAAAACAAAAAGAAGATTTGAGCGGATTTATTGGAGAAAATTCTTTTGTTATTTCAAAAAAGAGACGATTGTTATGGCTACCAAACAACAAAAATATGAAGCGCTCAAAACGGCTATTGAAATAGCAAAAGAATATGCGAGAAGCGCGGCTGAAGGTTATCCAACAGGTATTATGAAAGACTCATACAAAGCAATTATCGCAATTATTGATGAAATCGAAAACAGTGATGATTGATTTTTTGGGTCATTTACCGGCAAACTCGATACGGTGCTATCGTGGATTTCAAAATATCCCGCAAAAAGGAAGCATTGGATCAGACGTCCAAAAGATGCCGTTTATGGATGGACACTGATTAGGTTTTTACATCTGCTATACAAGATATAAAGGAGACGGTAATATATAATAAGTCGCTATATTTTTAATTAAAATCCGGCCCAAAAAGCCCTTTCTTCCACCACTTCGACCGCATTATCTGAACCGTCCTCCAGCTCATCGGGGTAAACAAAATGAAACCCATTACTGAAATCACCTTATTTGATATCTATTGGTTTTAATGCATTTCATGTGATGACAAGAGATGTCAGGGTTTGACAAGTCCGATTTTCGTGAGGTAGTCTCAATCATCTGAAATTTTTTAGGTTTTGGGAAAGCCACAATATCTGGGATTCCACATAATTTCAAAAAATCAACACTATCTATTGTAATCCACCTTTGTTAGCTGGTATTAAACATCAAGCATTTGGCAAGTAGTGTTGAATATAAATACTCGACACTTTCGTACCCTAATTGAGCGCAAACAAAACCGATATAAAATAACAAAATTCATATCTCACTGATAGTAGAGATATTAAAATGTGATTAAATCGTCGAAAGTCTTCTTGAAATAAATATATGATAATCGTTTTCGGTTTTGTTTGCGCTCAATTAGGGTCGTAATTATGCAATCGGTGGGTGAGATGGTTGTTTAAAGCCAAAAAGCGCTACGAAACGCGCATAATCCATCTCACCGGGCGTGGCATATCCAGATAATACCGTTCAACACCATACTGTGGAACAAAAATGACAAATGAAGATGTGACTGCGCACCAATCAAAAAAGTGTTCTATCTTGTCGAAGCGCACGAAAGACGATTTTGAACACATTCTCAAGAAAGCTTCTTTGGCCCAGAAGGAAGGCAGGCTTGCTGAAGCGGAAAAAGGCTATCTGGAAGTATTGAGAAGAAAGCCTGATTGGGGACAGGTGCTGAATGCGCTTGGAACGGTTTTCTTGGACCAGTCGCGGCCAGATAAGGCCAAGAAAGTTTTTGAAAAAGCAGCCGAGCTCAGACCTCCCTATTTTCCGGCATGCTATAACTTGGCCAGGCTGAAGCAGCGAGAGAACGATCACAAGGGGGCCATAAGTATTTACAGGGCTATGTTGGAAAAGCAGCCTGATATTGGTGAAGCATGGAATAATTTAGGTGTCGCATATAGGGAAATTGGAGACCCGGATGAAGCCATATCCTGTTTTCGAAGGGCAGTAGCGTTCGCTCCTTACATGGCAGAGGCGTGGAACAACCTTGGTGTGGCACAGGACGAGCTTAATATGATTGAAAACGCTTCAAAGTCATACATAAAGGCCATTGAGATACGGTCAGATTATGCATCCGCCCACTTAAACCTCGGGATTTCTCTTCAAAAACTCAGTCGATTCAAGGAAGCCGAGGAACATTACAACAAGGTGCTTGAGACCAAGCCGGATGATGAGGTGGCAAGATTCATGCTCCAAAGCCTGGGGACTTCGGAAACACCTGATGCCGCCCCGATGGAACACGTGCGTAGGATCTTTGATCGGTGTGCCGGGACTTTTGAAAGGATCCTGGTTAAAGATTTAGAATACAGGACCCCTGAACTCCTGTTTGACCTTGTGCGCCCATATCTGACTGAAGAAATGAATGTTTTGGACCTTGGCTGTGGTACCGGCCTGGGCGCTCAACTCTATCGGCCGTTTGCGAAAAGCCTGATAGGCGTAGATGTATCATCAAGGATGCTCGAAAAGGCTGCAGAGAAGAAAATCTACAATCGACTCGAGATTTTTGACATACTTCAAGACTGGAGCTTTCCCCAAAAATTTGATCTGATATATAGCTCTGATGTCTTTGTATATTTCGGGAATCTGGATACGATCATCAGGTCCGCATCGTCATATCTTGTTTACGGAGGGATAATTGCATTTTCAGTGGAAAAACTGGAAGACAACAGCATGGAGTACCGGCTCTTTCCCAGCGGTCGCTATGCACACTCACAGACATATATTCAAGATTGCTTAAGGCGACATGGATTACAATTAATAGAGGAAACCACAGCAGATATTAGGAAGCAGTCAGGAAATCAGGTGAAGGGATTATTAATTGTAGCAAAAAAGGAGGTATGCAGGGTCGCATCTTAAGAAAAAGTGGATAAAATCGTGATCGATCCAGGGTTAAAAGATAAGGTTGTGCTTGTAACGGGGGGAAACAATCCCTTTGGTATTGGAGCAGCCATCGCGAGAGCTTTTGCTTGCCAAAATTGAAATTTATTCATTCACTTTTTCTGTCAAGAAATCAATCTTTGTTATAAGGATCAGAATGACAGAACTTCACCGGAACCAGGGTTAGAGTTCTTTTTTGACCAACAGCGAAAAACAGCTGATGAATTGGTGACAGCCATCCGAAAATCTGGTGGTAAAGCTGAGTCCTGGGAAGGAGATCTTGGGAATCCCAAAAATGTTCATCTTTTATTTGAAGAGGCAGAAAAGACGTTTGGACAAGTTGATATTTTGGTGAATAATGCAGCGGAATATACCGCAGACACTTTTCTCCCATCCGTCACGTTGGGAAAAGAGTCGGAGTTATGGAATGGAGTTCCAACGATTTCAACGATAGATGTTGAAAGCCATGATCGTCATTTTGCTGTAAACACTCGCGCCGTTGCTATCTTAATGAGTAAGTTTGCAAATCGAATTATCGAGAGGCAGGCAAACTGGGGCAGAATTATTAATATCAGTGCAGATTGCGCGTGGGGATGTCCTAAAGAGATTTCCTATCGAGCAAGTAAATATGCTTTAGAATCTTACAGTCGGAGTGCTGCGGCCGAATTGGGGCCATATGGTATCACGGTTAATGTTGTTTCCCCAGGTCCGGTTCAGTCCGGCTATATTTCTCCGGAAATGGAAGCGGTACTTATTAAGGACATACCGTTAGGGAGAGTTGGACGTCCGGAAGATATTGCCAATACCGCCGTATTTCTTGCTTCAGAACAAGCCAGTTGGATAACCGGACAAGTAATCTTTGTACATGGCGGCCATCGTATGGGTTTAGGACAATAAATTGCATTGACCAAGATTTAATCATGCAATTACCAATTTGTAGTCAAAATCTAATCCTACACCATCACATTGGGCAATAGAAAACGATATATGAAAAATGATCTTCTCTTGATATTTACAGTCCCAATTTGATACATGTCAATTTAGCAGATCCCGTCTAATGGCAAGAAATCTGTCAATGA
>JASFLX010000138.1:0-7996 GCA_050117895.1 Desulfobacterales bacterium
AGTGCACCTCCCCCATTTAGTCCCCTGTTTGGGACATAGGCTGGTCCTCCGGATCGAAAAGCGGAATCAAGGTCCAAGGTTTTAGCCTAAAGTTTTAATTTTATTTTAACACAACTATTTCATGATTTCAATTTCATATCGAAGCGGAGGCAAGGCAAACGCATTTGAATCCCAATACAGGGAGAACGCTCCACGAAGTTACCCTGCACCGAACGGATCGCTAACCCGAATATTTCATGAAAAATTTCGAGAGGTCCTTTTATTAGAAATGAAAACGAACATCAAGAATCCTTGAATAATAAAACCAATCAAGGTCATGATTGCCGCGGACAAAAAAGACATTTGATATGAGAACACTTCCGATTTACCGTAACCCAATAATATGTCTGTGATGGGCCCTGCAATGATGGTTCCTGCAAATCCCCAGCTAAGAAAATATGTGGCATTGAAGACACCGAAAAGTTTGGCGCGTCTTTCAGGAGGTATGAGCATGGATGCAAAGGCATAGGAGGACGCAAGAACAATAACTTCGGAACATCCTCTCAAAAAGTTGCTTAGGTAAATTAACACCAAATTATCGGTGACCGCAATTATAAGTAGAGATCCTACCGCAATGGCCGTCCCGAACATCAGGGAATTTCCATCACCTATTCTCCTGCCGATCCAACCTGCAAAGAGTCCGGTTAAAATCATCGCAGCCGATTGTGTATTGACGATATAACTTAACACTTTGCTTGAGACTGCAAAACCGGAATCGAGGACCAGGTACTGTGATTGAATTACCGCAATGGAATTCCTGCCGAAATTGATAAAAACCATGGCAGTAATGAAAATCATGAAAATTTTTTCAGATGATGGTAAAATGTAGGCTTCTTGTGTGGATGTGTTTTCTCTTTCATACGTGATACCTCCCTCGGGAACGAACAGCATGGGAACGATGGAAATAAACATGGCGCCGGCGGCAACAAAAAACAGTGCGCCTTCGTAAAAGCCCCATCCCTCGTATCCAAGGTTCAATCCGTCATACAGCAACCCGCCGATCCATACCCCGGCAAGACGGCCGATCCCGCCGATACTCGCCAGTCGTCCTTGTATCGCATTTCGATCCTCCTGACGATAAATGTCTGATATCAAAGCACTCCAGCCCACATTGGACATGGACCAGAAGATTTCGATTAGCGATAGACCGATGATAATCACATAACCTGCGAGGATCAGAGTATCTGTCAGTGTGTGGGCATACCAGACCAGAACCGTACCGAACCCTGCCAGCACCTCACCACATATGATCAGTGTCCGTCTTAATTGATATTTATCCGAGAACGCTCCCCAAACAAAAGTTTGAAAAACAATATTTACGGCCATCGGCAACGTGGCGAATAATGTTGTCTCCGTTACACTTAACCCTAAAAAATGCCTGAGATAGATAGACAGATAGCTGTAAAATAATCCGCGTCGGAACATGGCGAGTATCTGAAAAGATGATATCCCGAAAAAAATGCGGTATGAGGTTTTTTTGTATGGATTCAAATGCGTTTACCTTGCTTTTAAACCGATTTGCCCTTGACATACCATCGAGTCTTCTTTAAGTTCCTCATTTGGATAATAAATTCTTATTAACCCACCCGGAAAAATCGGAACCCAGAGATGCTTGCCACCAAGGCACAAAGACACTAAGGATTTTATTTTTTTATTCTTTCTTTGTGTCTTGGTGACTTGGTGGCGAGAAAAAAAGTTTTGCCACAAAAAGTACAAAATTTACAATTACGTTACTAAATTTTACTCTAAAATGAAACCGATCGTAGAATTTTTAAATCAAGAAGGGTTTTTAAAGAGCCTGTTTGAATCGATTCCCTGCGGAGTGCTGATCATTGATGGTGACCGGCGGGTTTTGGCGGTGAACAACGTGCTGGAACAGACCTTTGGCATTTCCGGAGCAGAGGTAATGGACCAGCGCGGCGGCGAAGCGTTAAGATGCGTGAATGCATTTAAGGATCCCAAAGGATGTGGTTTTGCTGAAGAATGTATGAGCTGTGGGGTTCGCAACACAGCGATAGAGGCGCTTTCCGGGAATCAGATACACCGGAAAAAGGCAAAGATACAGTTGGCGGTTGACGGGAAAACAAAGGATATGCAGTTACGGATCAGCGCGGCTCCTTTCGACTATGAAGGGCAGCAGTTGGCGGTGATTGTACTTGAAGACATGACCGAGCTGAACACTCTTCGTCGGCGTTTGAAAACAGATCAGAGCTTTGCCGGTATTATCGGTCGTGATGTCAAGATGCAGGAGTTGTTCGAGACCATAAGGGATGTTGCGGAAATCGATGTTTCTGTTCTGATTCAGGGTGAAAGCGGTACGGGAAAGGAGCTGGTTGCCGCGGCCATTCACAACGAGGGCATTCGTGCAAACAAACCCTTTGTGCCGGTCAACTGCGGTGCGCTTCCCGAGGGATTGCTGGCCAGCGAACTGTTTGGACACGTGAAAGGTTCTTTTACCGGGGCGCTGCGGGATAAGAAAGGCCGGTTTGAGTTGGCCAACGGCGGCACCCTGTTTTTGGATGAAGTGGTTGATTTGCCTAAGGATATGCAGTCAAAACTGTTGCGGGTACTTCAGGAAGGAACATTCGAGCGGGTGGGTGACGAGAAAACCAAATCCGTGGACGTACGCATTATAAGTGCCGCCAATCGCGATCTGAAACGCGAAGTAAAAAGGGGTAATTTTCGCGAAGATCTATATTACCGCATCAATGTGGTGCCCATCAACCTGCCGCCGCTCAGAGAGCGAAAAAACGATATTCCGCTTCTGATCGAGCATTTTTTAGGCAGGATTGTAACGGATGGGCGTCAGGATTTTCCGGGCATTTCCGATGATGCCGTGTCCCTGTTGATGGATTATCATTGGCCGGGCAATGTCAGGGAGCTTGAAAACGCCATTCAGTTTGCCATTGTAAAATGCAGGGGCCGGATGATTTTGCCCAAAGATCTTCCCCTTGAGCTGCAGGGCCATCATGTGCCTCGAACCTCTCGCGGGCCTTCCCGGAAACTTGATCTCGAGATTGTTAAATCAGCCCTTGAAAAAGCCGGTGGGAATAAAGCAAAGGCGGCACGGCTCCTGGGTGTGGGCCGGGCCACGTTATACCGGTTTTTAAGTGATTATCCGGGATTAATGCAAGGCATTAAATAAGTACAGAGTAAGTATTCAGGGGGCGTGCTCCCCCGCTTCACTCTGGTGTCTACGTGTCTGGTCATTTCAATGACTTAGCAGCGGTGGCATTCCTGCCCCCTCCGCGTTCTCCCGCAAAAAAGCATGCGGGAGCCGCGGTCTCCCCCACTTCTAAGTCATTGAAATAACGAAGCCACTCCGCCAATATCGTTACTCGGGGAAGCACGCCCCCTGAATACGTACAGTACTGAACTTACAATAATCAATAATGATAAGGGATCAAAGATAAAAAAAGGGGCTCTTGTATAGGGAACCCCTTTTTTTATTATGTTATCAAATTGTTATGGTATTTGTCCTTAAGCTTCCTGATAAGACGCTTCCATTTTCCGGCGATCATCCATATCCATCAGGACTCTTTCTCTGGCCTTATCAATGCCAAGCTCTTTTCTCTTTTTATCGATATGGGCGATCATCATTCTGGCCATCTCCTTAGGATCGGGGGTAAATCCCCATTTGCCCATACCCTGCTCTTCAAGCCCCTCAAACAGGAGTTTGTGAAACTTGGTCTCTTTAATGATAGGAAATGTTACGCCAAAGACAGTAAATACCCCTGAAGCAACAAAATATTGACCGATGCTGATGGCTTTTTCGCTCATCCATTCGGGAGCGGCACCGGCTGCGGGCAAATCAGCGATACTATCTCCCAGACCACCTTCTCGAACCATGGCAGAAGCTGCAATAAGGATCCGGCTGTTGTCCACGCAAGAGCCGACTCCCAGAACCGGCGGCATACCCACAGTCTCACAGACTTCCTGCAATCCGGGTCCTGCAAGAATTGCGGCTTCCGGTGTGGTTAATCCGGCCTTGGCAAGGGAAATTTGGGAACATCCGGTCTGGAGAACCAATACATCATTTTTAATTAGCTCTTTAACCAGCTCCACATGAACCCAGTCATGTTTGACTCTGGGGTTGGTACAGCCGACGACCCCGGCGACTCCCCGGATTCTGCCGTTAATGATGTTATCATTGAGGGGAGTATAAGATGCTCGGAAAGATCCGCCCAGCATGTAATTAATATACTCATGGGAGAATCCATGGACTCCGATATTTTTAATACGCGGGATTTCTATGGTTGCCGTTCTGTTTTTGAACCGGGAAATAGCCTTGATGACGATTTCATCGGTGCAGGCACTGGGATTGTGTTCATCGAGCTCAATGTGCTGAGCGCCTTCGATATGACATCTGGGATTGGTGGTGATGAGATGCGTTCCATAACATTCAGCTACTTTGGCCAGTCCTTGTTTGATACACTGAACATCCACGGTCATCGCATCTACTGCTCCGGTGACCAGAACGGCTTCCGTGGACATAAAGTTCCCGGCATGGGGAATTCCATGTCGAGACAGCATTTCCGCACCTGAACAGCACATTCCCACCAAATTTATACCCACGGCGCCGGCTTTATGAGCCGCATCAATGAGTGTGGGTTCATTGACCGATACCAGCATGGATTCAAAAAGGTTGGGTTCATGACCATGAACAATAATATTGACATGGTCTTCTTTAAGAACCCCCATATTCACTTCAACGCTGACCGGAGATGGAGTTCCGAAGAGGATGTCGGATATCTCGGTTGCTACCATGGATCCACCCCAGCCGTCCGAAAGGGCGGTGCGGTTGATCTGTTTCGTAATATTCTCATAATCCTGATCCACTCCCATGTGGGTCCGATGCATCAGCTCCATAATTTCGCGCATAGCCCCCCTGGGAACAATACCGTGTTTTCGCCAATTCTCCAGTGTTTTTTCAGGAACCCGTTTGGCAAAGGGAATTTCCCCTTCCACCTGGGTATAGGTGCGCTCCAGTTCTTCGTAAAGGTCCATAGCAATGTCATTAATCTCACGCCCTTCAACTTCAATTCCGATAGAAGATGCAACTTCCTCCAGTTTGTCCGTATCTTTTATTTCATAATCCGTGATATTTCCCTTTACAACCTCACGGAAAAGATCGAGCATGCTCATTCCATGGTCCGTGTGGGCGGCACTTCCGGAAGCGACCATTCGAGCAAAGTTACGGGACATAATCGTATCAATGTCCGCACCGCAAACCCCGACTTTTCCATACGGATCCTTGGAACTCAACCTGCAGGGCCCCATGGAACAATGTTTGCAACACGCAGAATCCGCACCAATGGGACAGGCTTTCATAGCGGCAGCCCGGTCAAATGCGGTTTCAACACCGTCTCTTTTGGCTTTTTCAAGCATTTGTGCTGTGGCGTCACAGATGGTAACGTCACGGATGTTAATCTCCTTTTTCTTGGATATAACTTTCTTTTTTTCCATTTATCTGCCTCCCTTCTTGGAAAGATTTTGTTTGGATATGATTTGGAGTGTTGACAAATATATCATTATCAATAATGATTACTAATAATAATAAATACCACATTGTGTATTGTCAAGACGAATAGTAACTTTATTTTATTTTATTTAATCTTAAGAGTATTTATAATAATTAATAAAACAAAATATTAGAAAACCTTCTTAGTATCACTTAATTTTATGTGGAATTGACTATGATCATTATAATTAATATGTTCTAATATACAGTTGTAATATTTGAGTAAATATGCTTTACTCCATGGAACTATTTTGAAATTCTTGTGAAAGTGGGCTTGTGGGCTTGCTAATTTATTGACAGTTACATCATCTGAGAGGAAAAAAGTTGTTTCAGGAAAAGAACCGCAGGATTACTAAACAGCGTCAAGTGATTTTGGAAGAGTTGCGACAAATGGAAACACACCCCAGTGCAGATGAAATTTATAAAGTTGTACGCCGTCGCCTTCCACGAATCAGTCTTGGCACGGTTTACCGAAATCTGGAAGTTCTTGCCCAAATGGGAGAAATCCAGAAACTGGAACTTAGCGGATCTATAAAACGCTATGACTGGAATACAAACAAGCATTACCATATCCGCTGTGTACGCTGCGACCGGGTGGACGATGCCCCGATTGCGCCGTTGAAGCAACTTGAAGGTGAGCTTTATGAGTCAACGGTTTTTGAAATAATCGGACATAACCTTGAGTTTATCGGACTTTGTCCAGAATGCTCAAAAAAAATCGGTACAATTGACCACTAACAAACTTTATATTATAACACATGTCCCATGATACCATTGTTGAATACTGCAGACCGCAAGCGATGATTTCAGAAGATGATTGACCAAAAGGAGGATTTCATGGCAGTAATTACCATTAGCAAAGAATTTGGAACCGAAAGCGATAAGGTGGCGTCCCAGGCAGCCCAAAGACTCGGATACGAGTATATCGGCGATCATTTAATTGCCGAAATTGCAAAAGAACTTCATGTGTCGGAAAGCGAAGCAGAAATGTTTCGTAAGACCTCCCAGTCTCGAATCCTTCGTTTTGTCGATCGTTACACCTGTTCTCTTGTTCAAAAGGTCGTTGACCGTGAGCATGGTTGTCTGGATGACAAAAATTATTATGAAACCACAAAAAAACTGGTTCAGAATGTCTATGAAGCGGGTAATGCTATCATTCTTGGATGGGGTGGCCAGTGTCTTTTACGAGGCAAACCCAATACCCTCCATGTTCGTCTGATCAAGGATGAGGAAACAAAAATCAAGGAGGTTATGCAAAACAGAAACTTGGAGCATAAAGCGGCTAAGGCATTTATCGAAAGAGAAGAAGGCGATTTAAAAGCTTATATCGAACATTATTTTAATGAAGACTGGAACGCAGCACACCTTTATGATCTGATTATCGATATGGGAAAAACCTCGGTTGAAAATGCCGTTGATTTAATATGTGATAACCTAAAACATAAGACCTAATAAATATACGTCTCGAAATGTCTACAACTTAATGAAAATATAGCATATTTTTCGAGGTTTGAATGCTTGCCATGAATATGGCCCCAGTGAAACTTTTTTTCTATTTCACCGGAGCCATTATTCCACCATTCCAATTGGTGCGAAGCCCCTGCATTGAAATAGTGTCCATCCATAAATCTTTATCGGGCACAAGTTAAGTTTCCGATATAGAAATAAGACGTTTTGCAAATATCACATGAGGTCTGTCCAGCCCCTGGGGAATAACATAGTATGCCGTTAAATTCCAGCCCGTATATGGCATTTACCCGTCAACTCATTGCCGATCAAATTTTAAGACCCACCCAGAGATTTTTCAGAAAACAAGTTGCAAGCAGCGTGTTACTTCTTGCGGCTACGGTTTTTGCCCTGATTTGGGCCAATTCCAATATCGCCGAAACTTATCACAGCTTCTGGCACACCAAAATCTCACTGGATTTCGGTGAGTTTCATATTAGCAAATCATTGGTCCACTGGATAAATGACGGTCTAATGGCTCTATTCTTTTTTACCGTGGGCCTGGAAATCAAGCGCGAGCTTCTGGTGGGAGAGCTGGCATCACCTAAAAAGGCCTTGTTGCCGGTATTCGCAGCTCTTGGGGGGATGTTGGTTCCCGGCCTTATCTATATTGCCTTTAACTTGGGTTCCTCAACCTTAGACGGGTGGGGTATCCCCATGGCCACGGACATTGCCTTTGCTTTAGGCGCCGTCGCCATATTCGGTCATAAACTACCTGTAAACCTGCGAATATTTCTTGCTGCTTTTGCCATTGCAGATGATCTGGGTGCGGTCTTGGTTATTGCCATATTCTATACCAAGGAAATTGTTTGGTTTTATGTCTTTGTCTGCGTCATGCTTACTTTTTGCCTTGCCATAGCCAATCTTCTTTGGATCAGGTGGACACTGGTCTATGCGGTTTTGGGACTCGCCATATGGTTTTTTGTATTG